>NZ_JAFREH010000030.1:0-6161 GCF_017377625.1 Faecalibacterium sp. Marseille-Q3530
TCTGCTTGATCTCCGCAGCCCAGTTTCCCCGCGCAAGCAGAGTGACATCCTTTCCGGCGCGCAGCAGATTTCTTGCCAGATTGCACCCCAGAACGCCTGCACCATATACCAGAATTTTCATAGCTTGCCTCCAAATCCAATCTTCACGATCTGCATTTTCATTCCGTTGTCACCGACCTTGGCGAGAAACCGGAAAAAACCGCTGACGGAAGGGTCTTTCAGGTCGCTGTAACCTAACATATAGCCCCGACTGGATACTCGCAAACGGTTGTCCCATGGGGTAAAGATGCACCATCCCAACAGCCCCTTTGCGGATGCCCGCAGCGCAGACCAGAACCAGCAGTGCCCCCAGCCCAAGACCTTCCAGAATCACCTGTAAAAGCATTACTTATTCCTCCTGTATCCGTTTTCATCCCGGTATTCGGGATGTTCCTTTACGTATGGATCCTTATCGCCGCAGATGGTATAGTCGCATCGGCAGCCGTCCACGCAGGTGGTCGTCCGCACGAGCTTGGCATGGAGCAGTTCCATGGACGCATAGTCCACATTGCACAGGGCGGGCATAATGTCCGCAAATCCAAACCGCTTGGCAAATTCCGCCGCCGGACACGTCGTAAATTCATAATAGATGGGCTTGCTGTTTTCGTAAGGCGCAACATCCATCTCGTAATCATGCCATGTGTCACAGTGCTTTTGGGCGGTGCTGAATGCCCGATACATCAGCTTTTTCCAGAATGGCTTGTTGATGTCAACGAATCGCAGCTTCCGGAAGGACGGCAGGATCAGATTTTCTTCTATCTCTTCCATTTCGCGGAATGTGACCACATCCCGGCACACATCGTAAAAGCACATGATGGCGATGCAGTCGTAGGTGCCGCCTACGCCGTTGTGAAAATTCTTTTTACCGCCGAGGTCGGTGCGCCACTTGGAAAGAAGCTCTGCGTATCTCAGCTGCACCTGCTCCCAGACCACCTCGCGCTCCACCTCCGGATAGTGCAGAGTGATTTTCGCCAGAATTTCCTTTTTGCAGGGTTTGGAATATAGCACATGGCAGCTATGGTCAATTTGTAATTCGCTGTCCTTCATCTTCCCACGCCTTTCAGAAAACCGCTCTTTGCATTTTCTTCGGTGTCATCCGATTCGTCGTAGGCATCATAGGGTGCCGATGGGTCGTGGACTTTTTTCTTGAAGGGCGAGCACAGCTCATTTTTGTGCGCAAAGGCAAACTCCATGTTGTCCGTCCAGCCGGTGTGACCGGTAATGAACAGCGGATGCAGTCCGCGTTTTTTCAGCTTTTTCTCCAGCAGTGTCAGAGACTTCACTGCCAGCTTGTTATCCTCTGCCAGCGCAGAAATAAAACTGTAGCCGCCGTCCGCGCCAAACCACAGCGTGTCGCCGATAAAAATGTACTTATCGTCAATGAGGTAGACCATATGTCCCCATGTATGACCGGGAACCAGAAAACACTCGATCCTGACGCCGTCAATGTCAAGTACCTGTCCATCGTGCAGCAGTACCTTTTCGTTGTTGATCGTGACCTGCGGCAATTTATAGAGATGATAGATGACTTTTCGCCGCACCTCGCCGGTGAGATACCGGTTCTCGATCTCGCCGATGTACAGCTTCGCATTCCGGAACAGCCCCGGACTGTCTGCTTCCACCGCACCCACATGGTCGGTGTCCTGATGGGTGATAAGGATATGGTGCATCGACTTCGGATCAATCCCAAGCCAGCCCATTTTTTCGGCAAGGCGGTCGTAGTTATATCCCGCATCGACCATAATGGTCGTATCGCCTTTGCGGTAGAAGAAGATGTTCGCCACCCATTCGCGCACGCAGGCAACATTCTCGTCGATCCAGCCGGTGTTCAAAGGCTTGAAGATTTCCTTGCCCCGGTACATCCAGCTCATTGCTTTTCTTTGAAATTCCGTTGCTTTTTTCGACATGATCGCACCTCATTTCTGTGCTGTGATGCACAGCCAGCCCTTTTTATTTTTGTGGTTCTGGATCTTACAAAATCCTGCTTGCTCCAGATACTCTTTCAGTGCAGTGTCCGTATAGATGGTCATGCCATCGATGATCTGCGTCCATTTGTCGTCTTTTGTTGTTTCGCCGTTTGCTTCATTGCAGATGAAAAAGACCCCGCCGGGCTTCAGCACTCGATAAACCTCTCTGAAATTCTGCGCAAGTTCCGGCCAGAAATAGACCGTTTCAAAGGCGGTCACCACATCAAACTGCTCCGCTTCAAACGGCAGTTCTGCCACACTTGCCTGTTGCACGGTACACCGTCCTGCCGCAATGGCTCTGGCATTGACCTTTCGCGTTTTTTCCACGCTGACAGCTGAGTAGTCGATGCCCTGCACCTTGCCGTTGGGGCACAGTTTCAGCAGTGTCTTAATGTTCGCTCCACCGCCGCAGCCGCAGTCTAGCACCATGGCATCCGGGGCAGGCTTTAAAAAGCGCAGCCCCCATTCTGCCATTGCGCTGTGTCCAAAGTTCATCATAGCAACCATGATCTTCCCGCCAAAGCCTACGGGCTTTCGGGTGTTTTCAAAAAAGGACATATCACACCTCCGATTTCACACATTCCGTATAGGTCAGCGGAAAAGAGGCCTTTAGAACGACACTATTTCGTACTGCCCAGCCGTTCTGATGCAGGAAACTCAGGTATTCCTCATTCGTCCACTTGCTGTGAAGCGGAAAGCCTGCCAGCTTCATGAAAAAGGCTTTGACCTTGCCGGGAAATGAGTTTTCTGCGTGAGTAAAGGTGGGCGCGATCAGCACACCGTCATCCTTCAACACCCGTTTGATTTCTCGCAGTGATTTTTCTGGCTGCGGCACGATGTGCAGTGCGTTAGATACGATTACCACATCGAATGATTTGCTCGAGTATGGCAGAGAAAACATATCCTGCACGGAAAAATGCAGTTTCGCAGAGTAATTCCCCCGCTTGGCCTCTGTAATCATTTCCGGAGAGGCATCCGTCGCCTCGATGTGTGCCGTTGCTTTTACGATGTGCTTGGCGATCAGCCCTGTTCCGGTAGCCAACTCCAGCACCGTTTTGTCTTTCACGACCGGACAGATCAGCTCATACATTTTTTCGTATACTATCCTGTCTTTTCGCATAAAGCAGTCATACAGACCTGCATTTCTGTCCCAGAAATTCTTGCGTGCTCGCATTGCTGTCTCTCCTTTTATAGTTAGATTTATCTAACCACCACGTGCACCGATAAGTTAGATTTAGCTAACTTCCAACCCTATAAAAAGCCGCTTCTCAACGGTCCTTCTGCCAAAATAATACGCCCTGCCGTCTCCTCTGTCAAGAAGTTTAGGCATTTTCGGAGATTCCGAAAGAGATTTCGCTTTCGGGAGCCCCCAACCGTTACCCCAGTGCCACATCCAGCACCATCATCACGCTGAAGCCCACCACGAAAAGTACCGTGCCAACGTTGGAGTGCTGTCCCTGCGACATTTCCGGGATCAGTTCCTCCACCACCACATACAGCATGGCTCCGGCAAAAAGGTCAAGGGCTTTGCGGTACTATAAGCTCGGCGAGACTCCTGCCTACTACATTACCGCATGGTACAACCTGTTGAGCGGCAAGTGGGAGTTTGGCAAAGTCCACGCCACCGAGACTACCGTGGAGGGTGTTACTGTGGAGCTGACCACCAATGGCCGCCACGCGAATTACGAGATGAAGCTCTCCGGTTTTGGTCTGGACACCAGCGCCAACAAGGTCTACGGCGTAGTGCTGACCACCGCCGATGGCAGCGAGTATGGCCTGCATCATGTGACCAATATCTGGCGCGGCACCGAGCTGGGCTTCAATACGGACGAGACCTATCTTGCCTCCATCATCGGCAAGACTGTTACTCAAATCACCTACTACACCGCCGACGGTGTGTATGTTCTGCCGGTCAACGTAGCGTTGTAAAGTCGCGGGCAACTGCCTGATTTAGCAAAATACAGTACAAAACGGCAAGGTCACTTGGCAGCAGGCGATCTTGCCGTTTTTATTGCCGTCTGCGTCTTGAATGCACAAGCAACATCCTGTTGCAGCTGGCAGTAGAAGGATTTACCGCAGACAGAAAATGGGATTTGTTCTGATTCACATAGCGTATTTTTTCCTAAAGCCACAAGATGTGTCATACTTTTCTTGCTTCACTTCAACAAATTTTTCAAAACCCTCTTGACGATTTTCACACACAGTGGTATTTTTCTTGTAAATCCCACTGCTCTTGTGGATTGGTTTGAACCTTTCCACAAGATGTGGTCGTGTTCATTTTGAACACTGCCTCGCCGTGGATTATCCCTGAAAAATTCACCGCCCCGCAACACACCCGATTCATTTTGCCGCTGTTTCACCCGACAAAATCCATCGCTATGCTGCATGGGCGGTATTTTTCTTTATGGGAAACGTACCTTGAAAATTTCATAAGCCGACCGGACGTGATACCGACTTTTCGTCAACGCCGCTACACAAACAGGGGCAGGAACTGCGTTCGGAGCAAACGGCGACCCACTTACATGAGCAGAGTCCCTCTACTTATTTTTTGCGTCTTAACAATTCGGAAACATTTGTCGAGAGTTGATTTTGAGCGCAGTTGTAGAGGGCAAGAACCGTCCCGTGGCCACAAATTTTCAATTCTTGAAAATGTTGTGCTCCACCGGGACTTCACATCTGCAACTCTTGCGAGTTTTGATGTGATCTTGTTGGGGCGTACCTGCCCCAAACCCTGCTCATATTCGCACCTTGCGGTGCGAAAGAACGGCGTGTTGTGCTTACATAGCTCCACCGAGGAGCTAGCGAAACGACAGGAGGTTCAATGAACAAAACGAATGTCAAAACGAAACCCAGCACGACCCACCGCCACGACACGCCGAACAACAAAACGCACATCATCAAGTTCCGTGTGACGGAAACTGAAAAGATGGAACTCCAATGCACAGCAAAACTCCTTCATCTCTCCCTGTCCACCCTCATCCGCCGTGCGCTGCACAATGCGAAGATCGAGCGCACCGTTGTCGTTGCCGGCGGCGGAGAAGAAACCCTGACTGCCGTTTCCACTCTGCTTGCCCAGTGCAGCAGGGTGGGCGGCAACCTGAACCAACTCGCACGACACTTCAACTCCGGCGGAGCAGACACCGAACAGCTCCGGGCGAAACTTCTGGACGAACTTGCAGACCTGACTGCCTTCCGGCTCAACGCCGAGAAAGTTCTGGGTAAACTGTATGGCAACGCTGAAGCATATCGCCTCTAAAAATTCGGACTACTCTGCCGCTGAGACCTATCTGGTTTACCAGCACGATGAATTTTCCGGCAAGAAAATTCTGGATGAACAGAGCAGACCCAAGCTGCGGGAATCGTACATTCTGGACACCCTTGAATGCGGCGAAGCCTCGTTTGCAATGGCCTGCCTGCTGGCAAACCGGAAGTACGACAAGAACAACCACCCGGATGACATCAAGAGTCACCAGTATATCATCAGCTTCGACCCGCGGGATGCAGCCGAAAATGGGCTGACGATGGAAAAGGCACAGGCCCTCGGCCTGAACTTCTGCAAAGAGAACTTTCCCGGTCATCCTGCTATCGTCTGCACCCACCCGGACGGACACAACCATTCGGGAAATATCCATGTCCACATCGTGATCGGCAGCGTCCGGACACGAGAAGTGGAGCGCAAGCCCTATATGCAAAAGCCCCGTGACTGGCGTGAGGGCATGAAGCATTCCAGCACAGCCCAGACCATGCGGCACCTGCGTGTCGCAGTCATGGAAATGTGTCAGGATGCCAAGCTGTACCAGATCGACCTGCTCAGCTCGAAAAAGCGTGTGAGCGAGCGTGAATACTGGATGAAACGGCGCAGTCAAATGAAACTCGACCGTGAAAACGCTGCCCTGCTTGCCGCCGGACAGCAGCCTACACAAACGGAGTTTGAAACCGCAAAGGAGACTTTGCGGAAACAGATCTCGGATGTGCTGGACAATGCAGCGAGCTTTGAAGATTTCTCGGACAGGCTCTTGCAGCAGTACGGCATCACGGTCAAGAAAAGCCGTGGGCGGCTCAGCTACCTGCCAGCCGGAAGAAAGAAGTTTATCCGGGCGCACAGCCTCGGTGACAAGTTTGAGAAAGAACTCGTGCTTGCCACCTTGAAAGAAA
>NZ_JAFREH010000031.1:0-4241 GCF_017377625.1 Faecalibacterium sp. Marseille-Q3530
AAACAATGCCGAGCATAAACACTGAAATATTGAAAACCACACCACTGCGATTACCAGAATCAACTTTAGAACAAGAACAGTTGGGCAAGTATTTCCTCAATCTCGACACCCTTATCACCCTTCATCAACGTAAGTTGGAAAAGCT
Organism: Faecalibacterium sp. Marseille-Q3530; assembly: GCF_017377625.1. Classification (NCBI taxonomy): domain Bacteria; kingdom Bacillati; phylum Bacillota; class Clostridia; order Eubacteriales; family Oscillospiraceae; genus Faecalibacterium; species Faecalibacterium sp. Marseille-Q3530. The sequence goes on from NZ_JAFREH010000031.1 coordinate 146, forward strand.
GCAAAACATCAAGAAATCCTGTCTTGAAAAGATGTTTGTATAAAAATAAGTGGTGCAATTTGCCCATAATCAGAAGATGGACGTATCGGCGTTTGTTGTTTGGCTAAGGGAGCAACGCAATTTCTCTTGCCCGTTCAGAATATGCAAAACAGGCTGATGAGTAAAAATCAAGGCAATGTCAAACGCTTGGAACTGCTGCGTTTTAAAGCTATCGGGAGTCAAAAATCAAAATTTGAACCGAATACGCAAAACCGAGAGTGAAATTTTCAGCGAACATTCGGTAGGCGGTGGAAAATAGCTGCTGAAAGTGTGCATTTGCTCCTACTTGGGAACAGCGTAAGCTGGGTGAAATGGTTGATGTTTGTAGCGGAATGGACTATAAGCATCTGTCTGAAGGTGACATTCCTGTTTATGGTACCGGTGGATATATGCTGAGTGTAAACAAGGCTTTGTCCTATGACCGTAACGCAGTTGGCATTGGAAGAAAGGGCACGATTGATAAACCATATATTTTGAAAGCCCCATTTTGGACGGTAGATACGTTGTTTTATGCGATTCCAAAAGATAGCAAAAACATAGATTTTACCTTTGATGTGTTTCAAAAAGTTGACTGGAAGAAAAAAGATGAATCTACGGGTGTTCCAAGCTTGTCCAAGATCGCAATCAATGAAACATCCATAAGCACTCCATCAAAACTAGAACAAGAACGCATCGGCAGTTTTTTCCGCAATCTCGATACCCTTATCACCCTTCATCAGCGTAAGCTGGAAAAGCTTGTACAAATTAGAAAAGCCTTCGCAGAGAGGTGCTTTTTGCAAAGTCGAAAGGAGTTCGTTATGGCGTTTACAAAAGAAGCCGATTTTGAAGAGGCGGTGGTAAAGCTCCTGATAGAACGCGGCTGGAAAGATGGTGTGCTGAAGAACTACACCGAACAGCAGCTGATCCAGAACTGGGCGAACATCCTTTTTGAAAACAACCGTGGCATTGACCGACTGAACGATTATCCGCTGACGGATGGCGAGATGCAGCAGATCATAGAACAGGTCATGAACGCGAAAACGCCGATGAGGCTGAATAAATTTATCAACGGCAAAAGTGTGCTTATCAAGCGTGACAATCCTGACGATAAGCTGAATTTCGGCAAAGAAGTGTCCCTGAAAATCTATGATCGTCTGGAAATTGCAGCCGGACTTAGCCGCTACCAGATCGCAGAGCAGCCAAAGTTCCCCACCAAGTCCAAAATTTTGAATGACCGCCGCGGCGATTTGATGCTGCTCATCAACGGTATGCCGGTCATTCACATGGAACTGAAAAAGAGCGGTGTTTCCATCATAAAGGCTTGCAACCAGATTGAAAAATACGCCGCAGAGGGCATTTTTACGGGACTATTCTCGCTGGTGCAGATTTTTGTGGCCATGAACCCGGAAGAAACGGTCTACTTTGCCAATCCCGGTCCGGAAGGACAATTCAACAAAAGCTACTATTTCCATTGGGCGGACTTCTACAACGAGCCGATGAACGACTGGAAAGACGTTACGACGGCACTTTTGTCTATCCCGATGGCGCATATGTTGGTGGGCTTTTATACCGTTGCCGATGGTTCCGATGGCATTTTGAAGGTGATGCGCAGCTATCAGTACTACGCTGCCAGCAAAATTTCGGATGCCGTTTCCAAGGCGAAATGGGAGAATGACCAGCAGCGCGGCGGCTACATCTGGCACACCACAGGTTCCGGCAAGACCATGACTTCTTTCAAGTCCGCTCAACTGATTGCATCTTCCAAGGATGCGGACAAAGTGATTTTTCTGATGGACCGAATCGAGTTGGGCACCCAGAGCCTGAAAGAATACCGCAACTTTGCAGGGGAAAACGAGGAGGTGCAGGCTACCGAGAACACGGATGTTCTTGTGGACAAGCTGAAAAGCACTTCGCCGTCCGATACGCTCATCGTGACTTCCATCCAGAAGATGAGCAACATCAAGGATGATGCACAAAACAAGCTGAACCCCAACGACATTGTGCTGATCAACGCAAAGCGGTTGGTTTTTATCGTGGACGAGTGCCACCGTTCCACCTTTGGCGATATGATGCAGACCATCAAGCATACATTCCCGAAAGCACTGTTCTTTGGTTTTACCGGTACGCCGATCCAAGGCGAAAACCAGAAGAAAATGAGCACCACCGCCACCGTTTTCGGCAACGAACTGCATCGGTACAGCATTGCAGACGGCATCCGGGATCACAACGTGCTGGGCTTTGACCCTTACAAGGTGCTGACCTTCAAGGACAGCGACTTGCGGAAAGCGGTTGCACTGGAAAAAGCTAAGGCCGCTTCTGTGGGTGAGGCTCTGGCAGACCCGCAGAAGAGCAAGGTTTTCTATAAGTATCTGAATCTGCCGATGGCAGGCGGAAAAGATACGCTCGGTGAGGAGATAAAGGGCATCGAAGATTATATTCCCAACACCCAGTATGAGGGCGAAGAACACCAGAAAGCCGTGGTGGAGGACATTTGCGAGAACTGGCAGACCCAGAGCCGCAACAGCAAATTTCATGCCATTTTTGCAACCTCCAGCATCCCGGAAGCCATCCAATATTACAAGAGGTTCAGAGAAGCCGCACCATGGCTGAAAGTCACCGCACTATTTGACCCCAACATTGATAACAACGGCAAAGGCATCACCAAAGAAGAAGGGCTGAAAGAGATCGTAGAAGACTATAACGCCCGCTATGGACAGGACTTCAGCATTCCGACCTTTGCCAAGATGAAAAAGGACATTGCGGCACGTCTGGCGCACAAATCACCCTACCAGCGCATCGAGCGTACCCCGGAAAAACAGCTTGATCTGCTGATCGTGGTGGATCAGATGCTGACAGGCTTTGACTCCAAGTGGATCAACACCCTGTATCTGGATAAAATGCTGCAATACGAAAATCTGATTCAGGCGTTCTCCCGCACCAACCGACTGTTTGGCGATGACAAACAGTTTGGCACCATCAAGTATTACCGCCGTCCGCACACGATGGAGAAAAACATCGCAGATGCGGTAAAAGAGTATTCCGGCGATAAACCGTTTGGCCTGTTTGTAGATAAACTGGACAAGAACGTGGAAAAACTGAATGCCATCTATGCGGAGATCAAAGATCTGTTTGTGTCGGCGGGCATTGAAGAGTTTTCGCAGATCCCTGCGGATATGGCAGAGCGCAAAAAGTTTGCCGACCTGTTCCAGTCCTTCAACGAAAATCTGGAAGCAGCCAAGGTGCAGGGCTTCGAGTGGGATAAGCCCATTGTGATCATCAACGAGGATGCAGATGAGAAGACGGAACTTCATGCGGACTTTGACGAGAGAACGTTCAAAGTGCTGGCACTCCGCTATAAAGAGCTGTTCACGCCGAATCCGGATGGCAGTGAAAATGACCCGGACGATGACGTTCCCTATGCGGTGAACAGCTATCTGACCACCATTGATACTGCTGACATCGACACGGATTACATGAACTCCCGCTTTGAAAAGTACCTGAAAATTTTCTATCAGGAGGGTGCAGAAGCAGAAGCCATCCATCAGGCCGAAACGGAGCTGCACAAGACCTTTGCCACCCTCTCGCAGGAAGAACAGAAATATGCGAATATTTTCCTGCACGACATTCAAAGCGGCGCAGTGGTTCCGCAGCCGGGAAAGACCTTGCGGGAGTACATTGCCGAGTACATCGCCCAAAAGCAGAACGACCAGATCCACAAAGTAGCTGAAGTTTTCGGCTTGGACGAAAAGAAGCTGCGGGCATTCATGCGTGCAAACATCACCGAAGCCAACATCAACGAGTTCGGACGTTTTGATGACTTGAAAGCCACTGTGGACAAGGCAAAAGCAAAGGCATATTTTGAGGCAATTGAGGGGACAAAACTCATTCCTCCCAAAGTGCCTGTCAAGTATGATAAACTCTTGCGCGAGTTCATCGTAAGTGGCGGATTTGACCTAAAAATGCCGAAAGAATCATAAAATGGGTGCAAAATCACCCTGCTGACCAAGAGCCGAGGCGCGTCCTCGGCTCTTTTTTCGCGCCAAAATCCCAAAACACACCTACTTGGGAACAGCGTAAG
>NZ_JAFREH010000032.1:0-4170 GCF_017377625.1 Faecalibacterium sp. Marseille-Q3530
TTGAGCATCATCATTTTTGTGATCGTCTACGGGCGTATGATCGAGATCTACTGCATGGTGAGCCTTGCGCCCATCCCCATGGCGACCTTCGGCAACCACGAGCAGAGCCACATGGGGCAGAACTACCTGAAATGCCTGTTCGCACTGGGCTTTCAGGGCTTTCTCATCCTCATCTGCGTGGCGATTTATGCGGTGCTGATCCAGAGCGTAGCGATTTCCGGGGATGCCATCAACTCCATTTGGAGCATTGTGGGCTACACCGTTTTGCTCTGTTTCAGCCTGTTCAAGACCAGCTCCGTGACGAAATCCGTTCTCGGAGCGCATTAAAGGAGGTGCTTACTTGGCTGCGTATATTTCCGTTCCCCGTGATTTGACCAAGGTCAAATCTAAAGTGGCATTCAACCTGACCAAACGGCAGCTCGTCTGCTTTGGCACAGCGGCTCTCATTGGAGTGCCGCTGTTTTTTGTTCTCCGAGATTCCGGCGGCAACACTGCCGCCACCCTCGGCATGATGGCGGTGATGCTGCCGGCGTTCTTTCTTGGAATGTACGAGAAAAACGGTCAGCCTATGGAAAAGCTGCTGTCGTACTATGTGCAGTCCCGGTTTGTCCGTCCGAAGATTCGCCCCTACAAGACCAACAACTACTATGCGATTTTGATGAAGGGAGGCATGACCCATGATTCCGTTTTGGAAAAAGACCGGTAAGCACAGCAAGCCGCAGTCTGCGCAGAAGCGCAGGCAGAACGCAAAGCCTGCTGTGCCCCGGACCGCCCAGCAGTCCATCCCCATGCAGCGGATGTTTGAGGATGGCACTTGCCGGGTGAAGCCGAACTATTATACTCGGACGATTGCCTATCAGGATATCAATTATCAGTTGGCGCAGCAGGAGGATAAGACTGCGATTTTTGAGGAATGGTGTTCATTCCTCAATTTTTTCGACAGTTCCATCAAGTTTGAACTGTCCTTTGTGAACATGGCAACGGACAGCACCGAGTTTGAAAAGAGCATCCGCATTCCGTTCCAGAAGGACGGTTTCGATGATGTTCGTGCGGAGTATTCCCAGATGCTGCGCCAGCAGCTTGCCAAGGGCAATAATGGTCTGACCAAGACCAAATTCATCACCTTTGGTGTGGAGGGTGAAAGCATGGCGCAGGTCAAGCCCCGGCTCGACCACATCCAAAACGATCTGCTGAACAACTTCCACCGGCTGGGTGTGCAGGCAAAGCCCCTGAATGGTGTCCAGCGGCTGAAACTCATGCACGATATGTTCAACATGGACGGTGCCAGCAAATTTCATTTTGACTGGAAAGACCTCGTAAAAAGTGGGCTTTCGGTGAAGGATGCTATTGCGCCTACCGCCTTTGCCTTCAAAAACTCCCGGACGTTCCAGATGGGCGGCATCTACTGCGCCGCCAGTTTTTTGAGCATCACGGCATCCGACATCAGCGACCAGCTGCTGAAGGACTTTCTGGACATGGATTCGTCCCAGATCGTCACCATGCACATCCAGTCTGTTGACCAGAACCGTGCCATTAAGACCGTGAAGCGCACCATCACCGAACTGGATCGCAGCAAGATCGAGGAACAGAAGAAGGCAATCCGTGCCGGATATGATATTGACATCATTCCGTCGGATTTGGCAACCTACGGCAGAGATGCAAAAGCCCTGCTGAAGGAATTGCAGAGCCAGAACGAGCGGATGTTCCTTGTCACATTTCTGGTGCTGAACACCGGGCGCACGGAGCAGGAGTTGGAAAACAATGTTTTTCAGGCATCCAGTATTGCACAGAAGCACAACTGCAACCTGTGCCGGCTGGATTTCCAGCAGGAGCAGGGGCTGATGAGCAGCCTGCCGCTGGCTGACTGCCAGATCGAAATTCAGCGAGGGCTGACCACAAGCAGCACGGCTATCTTCATCCCGTTCACCACACAGGAACTGTATCAGTCCGGCAAGGAAAGCCTGTATTACGGCCTGAACGCCCTGTCCAACAACTTGATTATGGTGGACCGGAAGAAGCTGAAGAATCCCAATGGTTTGATTCTTGGCACTCCCGGCTCTGGCAAAAGTTTCTCAGCAAAGCGTGAAATTGCCAATGCGTTTCTGGTGACGGACGATGATATTATTGTGAACGATCCCGAAGGCGAATACTCGCCGCTGGTGAATCGTTTGAAGGGTCAGGTCATCAAAATCAGCCCCAACAGCACCCAGTTCATCAACCCCATGGACATCAATGCCAACTACTCCGAGGAAGATAACCCGCTTTCCTTGAAAGCTGACTTTATTCTTTCTTTGTGTGAACTGGTGGTGGGCGGTAAGGAGGGGCTGCTGCCGGTAGAGAAAACCGTCATTGACCGCTGTGTGCATCTGATCTACCGCAAATATTTTGCGAACCCCTGCCCGGAGAATATGCCCATCCTTGAGGATTTGTACAACGCCCTGCTTCAGCAGGACGAGAAGGAAGCCCACCACGTTGCCACCGCACTGGAAATCTATGTGAAAGGCTCCCTGAACCTGTTCAACCATCGCACCAATGTGAACGTCAACAACCGCATCGTCTGCTACGACATCAAGGAACTGGGCAAACAGATGAAGAAACTCGGTATGCTCATTGTGCAGGATCAGGTCTGGGGGCGCGTCACGGCAAACCGCAGCAGCGGAAAGTCCACACGGTATTATATGGACGAGATGCACCTGCTTCTGAAAGAGGAGCAGACTGCGGCGTATTCCGTGGAGATCTGGAAGCGTTTCCGCAAGTGGGGCGGTATTCCCACGGGGCTGACCCAGAACGTGAAAGACCTTCTTTCTTCCCGTGAAGTCGAGAATATTTTCGAGAACAGTGACATGATCATCATGCTGAATCAGGCGGCAGGAGACCGGCAGATCCTCGCAAAGCAGCTCAACATCTCGCCCCATCAGCTTTCCTATGTGACCCACTCCGGCGAGGGCGAAAGGCTGCTGTTTTTCGGCAATGTCATTCTGCCGTTTGTGGACCGTTTCCCCACCGATCTGGAACTCTACCGCATTATGACCACCAAGTTGGGTGAAGTCTCGGAGGGCGCGCAGAAATGAGTGAACCGAAGCTGAACATCAAAGAGGAAACGTCCGCAAAAAAGACCCGTTCTCCCCCGAAAAAAGCCAAGGTAGAGCAGACGGTGCCCAAAAAGAAAAAGCTGAAAACCAATGCTGATAAAGCTGCGGAAAAGGCACAGCATCTGCGGTTTGGCAAGGCGGAACTGACCCCGGACGAGTTGAGCCGGTTGAGTAAGGCGCAGAAGCGGGAGATGTACGCTGCCCATGCCGCCCGGTCTGCGGTGCATCACGAAGTTGACCAGTACGAGGATGAAAACGTCGGTGTGCAGGCGTTGAGCAAGGGCGAAAAAGCGGCCGAGACCACCCACGATATTGCCAAGAGCCGCTATGCCCGGAAGCTGAAAAAGAAAGCCAAGATGCAGGGCAAGAAGGGCACCAAAACCGCAAAATCTTCTGCACGAGAGCCGACTGCGGCACAAGATGCAGGCGCATCCGGCACCGGCGAGGGCGGTTCCAACTGGCTTTCCCGGTGGCGGCAGAAACAGGACATCCGGCAGAGCTACTATGCCGCCACCCGTTCGGGCACGGCGGCGCAGACCGTAGGCGGCAAAGCGGCATCCAATGGTGCATCTACTGCCCGGTCCAGCATGGAACAGGCGGTGGAAAAGGGTAAAACTGCCGTCAGCACTGCCGTGAAAGGGCTGGCGAATGCCGCCAAGGGCAACGCACACGTTCTGGTGATCGTGGGCGTTTTTCTTTTGCTCATCCTCATGGTGATGTCCGGCTTTTCCTCCTGCGGCATCCTCTTTTCCGGCGGTACACAGGTATCCGGGCAGACCATGTACTCTGCCGAGGACCGGGACATCCGGGGCGCAGAACAGGACTACAAGAAACTGGAAAAGGAACTGGACAAAAAGATCAAGCGCACTCCCACCGACCACCCCGGCTACAACGAGTACCAGTACCACCTTGACCCCATCGAGCATGACCCGTGGCAGTTGACCTCTTTTCTCACGACTCTGTATGACGATTATACCCGGTCAGAAGTGCAGGGAAAACTGAAGGAGACCTTCAAAAAGCAGTATAAGCTGACCACATGGGTGGAGGTACAGATACGGTATAAGACCGTGTGGGTCAT
>NZ_JAFREH010000033.1:0-2967 GCF_017377625.1 Faecalibacterium sp. Marseille-Q3530
CCCTCGCGCCCTGCGTCTGTAGGATAGTTCTCGGAGGTGACTTTTCTGACTTTGTTACTCGATGGCATCCAATGGGCCGATAAAGCGGTAGAAAATCTGGATTTTCTGGACGTATTCGCCATCGACCTTTTCCGCTTTGGATACCAGAATCTTGTCAATCAGCTGATGCAGAATCTTATAGTTCAGTTCGGTGATGCCAGCGTACTTGCTGACTTCATCAATAAAATCCTGAATCTTGTCCAGCTGATCGTGTTCAGCACGGCCTTCCCGCTCGTACTGCTCAATCTTCTCGGTCAGTTCAGCCTGTTCTTTGTCGTAGCGATCTGCAAGCATTTGAAAACGTTTCTCCGGGAGAAGTCCCTTTGATACGTCCTCATAAAGTTTTGCATACAGGTCTTCGATTTCTGCGATTCGTGCTTTACACTGCTTCAAATCCCGTTTGTGCTGCGCCCGGTCAGAGGACACCCGGAGGTGCATCTGATTTGCAATCTTCTTCACAAGGGCTTCCCGATTGCTCACAGCGGCCTTTGCGTGTGCCTGAATGTCCGCAAAGACAGCTTCATGCAGAACACGGGCTTCCAAATTATGCGAGTCACAGGCTTTCGCACCATATTTCCGATAAGTGCTGCAACAATAAAAGGTCTGATCCAGAACACTGTTACGTTTGCGCCTGTGCTCGACCTTGACTAACATCGTTCTGCCGCAGTCTGCACAGCGGACGATGCCCTTGAAGATATTGTCGTAGTCGGTCTTATCACACATAAAACAACCGGAACGGCTGTAAAGGATTCGCTGCACGTTTTCCCAGCGGTCTTGTGGGATGATTGCTTCATGTGTATTCGGAACGATAGCGCGTTCTTCAAACGGAATATAACGCCGCTTTTTGGATTTCATGGACACGGTGGGCTTGGCTTCGTAGATGATGTGTCCGGCGTAGACTGGGCTGTGCAGAACCTGACTGATATAGGCACTGTCCCAATCATACATCTTTTCATCATCAATAAAGCGGCCAAACATCTCTTTCTTGTAGTAACACGGCTTCAAGACTTTTTCATCGTGGAGCCGCTTGGCGATGCGGTGAAGCCCCAGCCCTTCCTCTGCCATTGAATAGATATACTCAACAACGGGTGCGGTGTTCGGGTCGATCACAAGGTGATTGTGGTCGGCAGGGTCTTTCTGGTAGCCAAACGGTGCGCCGCTGGAGATATACTTTCCACTTTTCTTGCGTGTCCGAAGGGCACTCTTGATTTTTCGGGAAGTGTCTTTGGCGTACATTTCATTGATGATGTTTCGGAACGGGGCAATATCCATCTGAGATTGCTCGTTGGAATCATAACCATCGTTGATTGCAATATAGCGGACACCGTGTTCAGGAAAGAAGATTTCCATATACGTTCCGGTTTCGATGTGGTTGCGTCCAAGTCGGGACTGGTCTTTGGTAATGACTGTTGCCACCTTTCCTTCCCGGATATCATCCAGAAGTTCCTGAAAGGCAGGGCGGTCAGAGTTCGTACCGCTGTAACCATCATCAACATAGTACTGGCAATTCCCGAAACCGTTGCGTGTGGCATACTCCATAAGCATTGACTTTTGAGTGCGGATGCTCAGGCTTTCGCTGTTTGAACCGTCATCTTTTGACAGTCGGCAGTATAAAGCAGTTACTTTTTTGTCCTTTTCCATGTGTACCTCCATAATGGAAAAGAGACCTCATCAATCACATTGTAGCGGATGCTGCGTGACGATGCAAGCCCTTTTCCGCAGTAAAACGTCCAATTAGCCAGCGGCTAGATACGATTCGGCAGTTTTACGAATTTCTTCTTCCGCAAGCCGCTGAAAAAGCGTATTCATCGGCACATTGCCGATATAATGGCGTTCCACGATCAGGCGCACGGACTTCGGACTTCTCGGCGCACGTTTGCGTGTGGTGGGCTTCTTCTCAGATTTTTCTTTGTTCAAGGGCAGACCTCCTCATTCATGTGGTGCAAATACGGAAAGGAATGGATGGATTCTATTCGTTTTTCTCTTTTTGTTTTATTACGTTGGTTAGGTGAAAGTTTTCTTCGATACAGTCTTAAAGGCTGCTATACTGCATAGGAAAAATCTCTTTTGCAGATGCCATTAAGAATCTGCATCACAGAATCGTGATTTTGGCGGTTCTTGAATCGTGAAAAACGCAGAACTATTCAACATTTGGAATTTTCACAAAGATGTGATTGGGCGAAGAAAACCGCGTTCGTCTGCGCTCAATCAATCCTGTAGCGTCCAATTCCTTAAGCGCACTGGAAACACTGACAGTGCTGCGCCCTAGCTGCTCAGCCAAAGAGCAAATCGTAAAAATGACAAACACGAAACCGCGTTCATCTATCCAGAGATTTTTCTGCGAGAGCGTGGCACGGTCGAGCAGCAGCACATAAGTCATTTTTGCAGTCTGGCTCAGGTCAAGTTCCAAAAGGAAGCGTGGGTATGGGAGAAACGGCGGCAGCAGAGTTTGCGTGGTAAGATATTCTGAAATGTTGATCACCTCCAGCTGAAGCAGAAATCAGAAACAAAGAGTATGTAACGAGAATTGGTGGGTTCCAATTCTCCAGTCGCAGAAAAGCACGAAACAAGTGCTCAACTGCGTTAATAAGTTAAGGTCTCCCATATTGGTCCTCGACTTCCCTAGGAGTGGGGAATCGTCCGGCGGCGGGCTTGCACCGCACCATTGGCATTTCAGCCACCCCGTCTTCGTTATGACCGGGCTGCGAGTTACAGAAGTACCTTTTGTGAAGTACCGGACGATTGAACTATTCACTTGTCAAGGAACATATGGAAGATTTCTGGACTTTGACGGACGAAAAACATCCTTCTACTTGGTAGCCGATGAAAAAGGCCATTTCGTAGCATTGCAAGCAATTTTGTAAACAAAACGTCATAATAGTCCGAGAATGGTCTTGAAAAAGATGCCCTACACTTGGTAGGCATCGA
>NZ_JAFREH010000034.1:0-2735 GCF_017377625.1 Faecalibacterium sp. Marseille-Q3530
GTTCTGCCGGAAGTCGTGGAGGAAGATGTTGTCACAGTCACGGATGAAACCGCTGGTGCCCTGACCCCGGAGGGCAACCTGACGCTGGTAGACGACTACCACACCGACTATTCCGATGGCAGCGGTCAGCAGTTCATCACGCTGGTGTCGAAGTCGGGTGCGACTTTCTATCTGGTGATTGACCGCAACGCCAAGGGACAGCAGACCGTTCACTTTATGAACCTTGTGGACGAAGCCGACCTTCTGGCTCTGATGGAGGAAGATGCTGCCGATGCTTATACCGCTGAAAAGGAAGCAGCGGCACAGGCTGAACAGGACAGGCTGAAAGCCGAGGAAGAAGCCAAGAAAGTCGTCGAAGAAGCGGCGGCATCCGGCACGGAACAGCCCAAGGAAAACAAAGTCACAAAGATCGCGTCCGGCTTTCTGGGGGTGGTCGTGCTGATTGCACTTGTGGCAGGCGGCGGCTTCTACGCTTTCGCAAAGCAGAAGCAGAAAAAGCAGGCTGAAAAAGAAGCCCTTGACCCTGATGCAAACTACACCGAGGACAAGGGCGATTTTGAGATTCCCACCGAGGACGAGCCGGAGGACACCGGCGAGGATGATACCGAACCCATCTGATTTTAAGGCGGCGGTCTGCCGCCTACATATTGCAATCCGAAACAGATTGGAGGGATATTTATCGCAAAATTAGTCGTGGCGGAAAAGCCATCCGTCGCTATGTCCTATGCAAAAGTCCTTGGTGCCACCAGCCGTCAGGATGGCTACCTTGAGGGCAACGGCTATCTCGTCAGCTGGTGCATGGGGCACTTGGTGGAGCTGGCTCCGCCCAATGTCTACGATGCCAAGTACGTCAAGTGGAGCATTGCAGACTTGCCCATCCTGCCGCAGAAGTGGCAGTATCCGGTGTCTGCCAGCACCAAAAAGCAGTTTGGCATCCTGAAAAAACTCATGCACCGCCCGGATGTGAATAGCATCGTGAACAGTTGCGATTCCGGCCGAGAGGGAGAACTGATCTTCCGCTTGGTGTACCAGCAAGCAGGCTGCAAAAAGCCCTTTTCCCGTCTGTGGCTGTCCAGCATGGAAGAAAACGCTATCCGCGAGGGTTTTCAGAAACTCAAACCGTCAACTGAATACGACGCGCTGTACAATGCAGCACTCTGCCGGGAACGTGCCGACTGGATGGTCGGCATCAATGCGTCCCGGCTTTTTTCGTGTCTGTACAACCAGCCTTTGGCGGTGGGGCGTGTTATGACCCCGGTGCTTGCCATGACGGTGGTTCGGGAAGCCGCCATCGCCGCCTTTGTGCCGGAGAAATTCTACACGGTGGATCTGGAACTGACCAGCGGCTGCACGGCATCCAGCCGCCGCATTCCTGAAAAAACCGTTGCAGAGAACCTGCTGGAAGCCTGTCGAAAGGAGATGGTGGCAACGATCCAGCGCATCACCCACAAGGAAAAGTCCGAGAATCCACCGCCGCTGTACGACCTGACTACACTTCAGCGGGATGCCAACCGCCTGTTGGGATATAGCGCACAGCAGACGCTGGACTATGTGCAGAACCTGTATGAAAAGAAACTTACCACTTATCCCAGAACTGATAGTTGCTATATCACCGACGATGACGAGGAAATGCTGGAGGAACTGACTGAGGAACTGGAAAGGTTTCTCAACATTACCCCGGAAGATGTGGACGAGGCGGTGCCCCGGACACGGCGCACCGTCAACAGGGAAAAAGTCACCGACCACCACGCCATTCTGCCCACTCGCAGTATGCTGCAAGCCAATCTGGACGCACTGCCCAAGGGCGAGCAGAACGCCCTGAAACTCATCATTGCCCGGACGCTGATGGCGGTAGGCAAACCCTTCCGGTATCTGGAAACCATGTTGACCACCGAATGTGCCGGGGAGGAGTTTACCGCCAAGGGCAAGGAGGTTCTGGAGGAAGGCTGGAAAGCGGTGGAACGCAAGGTGCTGGCAGACATCCTGAACCGAAAACAGGAACTCACCGCCCTGCCCAATGCAGCCGAAAACGAGTGCGGCATTCTCAACGCCGAGCTAAAGGAGGGTCAAACGTCTCCGCCGAAGCATTTTACCGAGGACACCCTGCTGCACGCTATGGAAACCGCCAGTGCAGACAGTATGCCGCAGGGCGTGGAGCGTCAGGGTATCGGCACTCCGGCAACCCGTGCCGCAACTATTGAAAAACTGGTGCAGAAGGGCTTTCTGGAACGGAAGGGCACCAAGAAAACCAAGGTGCTGCTGCCCACGGATAAGGGAAAAGCCCTTATCACTGTGATGCCCGAAGAAATCCAATCCCCGGAAATGACCGCCGATTGGGAAACAAAGCTGCTGCAAATCGAACGTGGCGAAATGGAGCCGAGCGAATTTATGACCGAGATCAATACGATGATTACCGAACTGGTAAAGAACACGGAAATGAAAAAAGGAGCGAATGCGCTTATGAAAAACAAAATTATTGGTGTCTGCCCGAATTGCGGTGCAAATGTTGTAGAGCGTGAAAAAGGCTGGTTCTGTGAATCCAACCCTTGCCGTTTCGTGCTGTGGAAGGACAATGCGTTCTTTAAGCGTCTGGGCAAGCGTCTGGACGCCCATGTGGCAGACAAGCTGCTGCGGGATGGTCGGGTCCGGCTGAAGGACTGCAAGAGCGCCAAGGGCAAGACCTACAATGCCACCGTGCTGCTGTCCTGTGAAGCTGATGGCCGCAGCAAGTTTTC
>NZ_JAFREH010000035.1:0-2535 GCF_017377625.1 Faecalibacterium sp. Marseille-Q3530
GTCTACTGTTTGTCCAGTGTTTTTAGAAGGACGTGCCTTCAAAACTGAATAATCACTGCTAACATTTTTTCGTTGACTCTTTGAGTCTCAAGCGAATTGTGGTCAAGCCCTCGATCTATTAGTACACACTTGCTGAATGGATCACTCCACTTACACATCGTGCCTATCAACCTTGTAGTCTTCAAGGGATCTTACCTGATCAAATCAGTGGGATATCTTATCTTTGGGTCGGCTTCACGCTTAGATGCTTTCAGCGTTTATCCGATCCGTACGTAGTTGCCCAGCTATGCTCCTGGCGGAACAACTGGTGCGCCAGAGGTACGTCCGTCCCGGTCCTCTCGTACTAGGGACAGCTCCCATCAAATATCCTGCGCCCACGACAGATAGGGACCGAACTGTCTCACGACGTTCTGAACCCAGCTCGCGTACCGCTTTAATTGGCGAACAGCCAAACCCTTGGGACCGAATACAGCCCCAGGATGCGATGAGCCGACATCGAGGTGCCAAACCTCCCCGTCGATGTGGACTCTTGGGGGAGATCAGCCTGTTATCCCCAGGGTAACTTTTATCCGTTGAGCGATGGCATTTCCACTCACATACCACCGGATCACTAACTCCAACTTTCGTTACTGCTCGACCCGTCAGTCTCGCAGTTAGGCTCGCTTCTGCGTTTGCACTCTTTTGCTTGATTTCCGTTCAAGCTGAGCGAACCTTTGAACGCCTCCGTTACTCTTTAGGAGGCGACCGCCCCAGTCAAACTGCCCACCTAACAATGTCCCCCGACTCGATTCAGAGCCGCAGGTTAGAATTCCAATATCGCAAGGATGGTATCCCAACGTCCTCTCCATGACCGCCAAAGCGATCACTTCCCAGAGTCCCATCTATCCTGTGCATGCAACATCGAAACCCAATATTAGGCTACAGTAAAGCTCCATGGGGTCTTTCCGTCTTGTCGCGGGTAACCGGCATCTTCACCGGTACTACAATTTCGCCGGGCGGGCTGTTGAGACAGTGCCCAAATCATTACGCCTTTCATGCGGGTCAGAACTTACCTGACAAGGAATTTCGCTACCTTAGGACCGTTATAGTTACGGCCGCCGTTCACTGGGGCTTCGATTCAATGCTTGCACATCTCCTCTTAACCTTCCAGCACCGGGCAGGCGTCAGCTCGTATACGTCATCTTTCGATTTAGCACAAACCTGTGTTTTTGGTAAACAGTTGCTTGGGCCGATTCTCTGCGGCTCCATCTCTGGAGCACCCCTTCTCCCGAAGTTACGGGGTCAATTTGCCGAGTTCCTTAACAACCCTTCTCCCGTTGGCCTTAGAATCTTCTTCCTACCTACCTGTGTCGGTTTGCGGTACGGGCACCTCAGAAATCCACACAGCTTTTCTCGCCATCTTCCATCCCAGACTTCGGTACTAACTTCCCTCGATCTCTACCGGAACCAACACCCGGCTCTGAGACTTCTTATGTGTCCCTGTGCTTAACTCTTTTGGTGGTGACGGAATCTCTACCGTCTGTGCATCGGCTACGCCTTTCGGCCTCACCTTAGCTCCCGACTAACTTGGAGCGGACGAACCTTCCTCCAAAAACCTGAGGCTTTCGGCCATGCAGATTCTCACTGCATTCGCGCTACTCATTCCGGCATTCTCACTTCTATACACTCCACAGCCGCTTGCGCTACTGTTTCGCCGCGTATACAACGCTCCCCTACCCAATCCATTGCTGGATTGCCTAAGCTTCGGTGCCAGGTTTAGCCCCGTTAAATTCTCCGCGCAAAGACGCTCGACCAGTGAGCTATTACGCACTCTTTGAATGAGTGGCTGCTTCTGAGCCAACATCCTGGTTGTCTGCGTATCTTCACATCGTTTTCCACTTAACCTGACTTTGGGACCTTAGCTGTAGATCTGGGCTGTTTCCCTTTTGACAATGACATTTATCTGACACTGTCTGACTCCCAGGCATCAATATTCTGGCATTCTGAGTTTGATAAGCTTCGCTAACCTCTCGGCCGCTAGGCTATTCAGTGCTTTACCTCCAGATATCTAACCTGAGGCTAGTCCTAAAACTATTTCGGGGAGAACCAGCTATCTCCGGGTTCGATTGGAATTTCTCCGCTACCCACAGTTCATCCGCCGCCTTTTCAACGGAGGTCGGTTCGGTCCTCCATGGAATTTTACTTCCACTTCAACCTGACCATGGGTAGGTCACCCGGTTTCGGGCCCATTGTATGCAACTTAACGCCCTTTTCAAACTCGCTTTCGCTTCGGCTCCAGTCCTGAAGACCTTAACCTTGCTGCATACAATCGCTCGCCGGACCGTTCTACAAAAAGTACCCTATCACACTTTGACGTGCTCTAGGTGCTTGTAGGCACAGGGTTTCAGGTTCTTTTTCACTCCCCTCCCGGGGTGCTTTTCACCTTTCCTTCACAGTACTATACGCTATCGGTCACTGGGTAGTATTTAGGGTTGGAGGGTGGTCCCCCCATCTTCCGACCAGGTTTCACGTGTCTGGCCGTACTCTGGAACTTGC
>NZ_JAFREH010000036.1:0-1956 GCF_017377625.1 Faecalibacterium sp. Marseille-Q3530
AAGCCGACTCCTGTACCGTTTTCCCGGAGATGCAGATAGCGTTCATCGTTGATAAGGTAAACCGCTTCTTTTATCTGCTCCATCAGCACCCACCTTCAAATTCCAGCGAAAACTTGCTGCGGCCATCGGCTTCAGTGCCCAGCAGTACGGTGGCGTTGTAGGTCTTGCCCTTGGCACTCTTGCAGTCCTTCAGGCGGACACGACCATCCCGCAGCAGCTTGTCCGCCACATGGGAATCCAGCCGTTTGCCCAGACGCTTGAAGAACGCATTGTCCTTCCACAGCACGAAACGGCACTCCCGGTTCTCGCAGAACCAGCCCTTTTCACGCTCCACGACAGGCTTCCCACAGTTCGGACAGACACCAATAATCTTGCTTTTCATAAGTGCATTCGCTCCTTTTTTCATTTCCGTGTTCTTTACCAGTTCGGTAATCATCGTATTGATTTCGGTCATAAATTCACTCGGCTCCATTTCGCCACGCTCGATTTGCAGCAATTTCGCTTCCCAGTCAGCAGTCATATCTGCGGACTGGATTTCTTCGGGCATCACGGTGATGAGGGCTTTTCCCTTATCCGTGGGCAGCAGCACCTTGGTCTTTTTGGTGCCCTTCCGTTCCAGAAAGCCCTTCTGCACCAGCTTTTCGATGGTGGCGGCTCTGGTAGCCGGGGTGCCGATGCCCTGACGTTCCACGCCCTCCGGCATACTATCCGCACCCGCTGCCTGCATAGCTGACAGGAGAGTATCTTCGGTGAAATGCTTCGGTGGGGACGTCTGACCCTCTTTCAGTTCGGCACCGGCAACGCTGCACTGGCTCTGCTCTTGCGCATCGGGCAGAACAACTGCTTCCTTTTGCTTGCCCAGAAGTTCCCCCAGCATTTTTCGTTCCATGGCTTTCCATCCGTCGGACAGCACCAACTTGCCTTTTGCGGAGAATTCCTCTCCGGCGCAGATGGTGATAATCGAGGTTTCTGCATAGCGGTGCGGTTCACCTACGGCGCAGAGTAGCCGTGCAGCAATCAGCCGCAGAATCTTCCACTCCCCGGCAGGGAGTGCGGCAAGGTCTGCGTTTGCCATGCTTTTCGTGGGCAGCAGCGCATGATGGTCGGTGACTTTGCTGCCATTGATGACCTGCTGCACATGGATGGGAATCGGCTCCTCCACGGCAAACGCCCTGCCCGTGTCCGTCACCAGTCCCGGAAGGGAAGCCGCCATATCCTCCGTCAAAAACCGGCTGTCCGTGCGGGGGTAGGTGATAAGCCGCTTTTCGTAAAGGCTTTGGGCATAATCCAAGGTCTGCTGTGCCGTAAATCCCAGCAGACGGTTGGCATCCCGCTGCAATGCAGTAAGGTCATAGAGCTGCGGCGGGCTTTCGGATTTCTCCTTGCGTTCCATCTTCTGCACCGTGACACGCCCCTCCTGTCGGCATTTGGAAAGCAGCAGTTCGGCATCCGCTTTCTGGGCAAACCGCTTGCTGGATGCGGTGCCGCCGTCCGCAAGGGTCAGGGCAACCGTGTAGAATTTCTCCGGCACAAAGGCGGCGATGGCGGCTTCCCTCACCACGGTCATAGCGAGCACCGGGGTCATAACACGCCCCACCGCCAAAGGCTGGTTGTACAGGCATGAAAAAAGCCGGGACGCATTGATGCCGACCATCCAGTCGGCACGTTCCCGGCAGAGTGCTGCGTTGTACAGCGCATCGTATTCAGTTGACGGCTTCAGGTGGGCGAACCCTTCTCGGATGGCATTTTCCTCCATGCTGGACAGCCACAGGCGGGAAAAAGGCTTTTTGCACCCTGCTTGCTGGTACACCAAGCGGAAAATCAGTTCTCCCTCGCGCCCTGCGTCTGTAGGATAGTTCTCGGAGGTGACTTTTCTGACTTTGTTACTCGATGGCATCCAATGGGCCGATAAAGCGGTAGAAAATCTGGATTTTCTGGACGTATTCGCCATCGACC
>NZ_JAFREH010000037.1:0-1830 GCF_017377625.1 Faecalibacterium sp. Marseille-Q3530
TCATTCCAGAACGGATCGAAGAAATCATCGAACAGGTTTTCATGGAAAACAGTCGGCATAAGCATAAATCATTCCTCCAATCCCGGCGTTCGGGTCGGGGCAAAAAATCTGAAGCGTCCACTCGGAAGAGCTTTCCGGGGAGTCTTGCGGCTCTCCTTTTTCCCTTCCTCCTGAGCACGCCACTGTTATAGCACCGCATTTTAGCACTGTCAATAGTAGAGTGCTAATATTCACGAAAAAATAATACTTTTGCAACAATATCTTGTATCTGTCTTTCCCCCATTACCACAATGAGACAAAAATCAACACCGGGAGATGGAATCGCACACCGTTTTCTTTCCGGCTTATCCCATTTTGGCGCAAAAAAGCTAGGATTCAGTTGTTTTCCTGCTGCTTTGTATGATTTTTGCCATCGTTTTGCAGCCGCTTTTCCAGTGCAGACTGCTTGGCAAGAATGGCGTTTACTTTATCGTACAGGTCCTCGATCATGATCTCGGTCTTCAGGTTGACTTTATAATCATTTTCTGCTCTGCGGCGGTCTTTTTCCTCCTGACGGTTCTGGCTCATCATGATCAACGGTGCCTGAATTGCCGCCACACAGGACAGTACCAGATTCAACAGAATAAACGGATACGGGTCAAACGCTTTGGCAGCCAGCACCGTGTTGACCACCATCCAAAGGATCAGAACACCGGTAAAGGAAAAGATAAACGCCCAGCTTCCGGCAAATTTTGCAATAGAATCCGCTGCACGCTGCCCCAGCGTATACTTTTCTTTTTCGCTTTCAGGACTGACGGAGATCTTACTGTCTGCCAGCAGATTCAGCACTTCCTCATCGGTCATGTCGTGCCGGATGTCCTTGAGTACCTCTTTTAACAGTTTTCTGTTTTCCTTCATAATGGTCACTCCTCTCTCATGGATGTTCTTGGTGGTAAACTGGAACTTGTCGGGGCGAGGCCCCTCCATCTTGCTGCGCAAGACCGTTCTGTCGCTTAAAAGCCCCACTGGGGCTTTCATTGCTCCGCTCCGCTGCGCAAACGCGAATTTGGTGTGTGCTTTATAAATTTTTTCCGATCCACTCAAGTTCGTTCATGGAATCCTTATTTTTTTCAAGTTCATCTCTGGCTGTTGCGTAATATGATTTTTTGAAAAGCATATCCCATGAAAGATATTTTGCCATACAGTCAAACTGCTTATCAATCAGCTCATACTGGATACTGCCTACGGGAGAACCACCTACAACAATCGTGCCAACTTTTTTGTTTTTTAACTGCAATCCACGGCAGTAGCACTTATCAATGATAAGTTTCAATTGTGCTGACATTCCCCACCAATAAACTGGTGTAGCAAAAAGAATCATATCTGCGGCAGCAATTTTATCAATTGTAGGATTTGTATCATCCTTATCGACGCATCCCTTAGAGCATTGACAGACACCACATCCCTTGCATGGTGCAATGTTGAGTTTGTCGGGTTCAATGATTTCAATTTTATTCTTTTCTGACGCTCCTTTTATAAATGCATTGATTGCTGCCAGCGTATTTCCTTTTCTGGCACTTCCATTAATGATTACAATTTTCATGCGTGTATCCTCCAACTTCCGAGTTGTCGAGTTCAGTATACCACACCGAATCCCATTGTAAAAGAGCCTATGTACGCCGCCCGCAGGCGGCAAAAATCAGTCCGGCGGAAATTCCAGTTCGGCAAACTCTGCATCGGTCAGCAGTTTCAGCTTTTCGATGACCTGTTCGGACAGTTCCCGCAGAGCAGTTTCATCGGGCATCAGGTAGCACTGCATCAGCCGCAGTTCGTGGATAAGCCCCAGCCGGG
>NZ_JAFREH010000038.1:0-1703 GCF_017377625.1 Faecalibacterium sp. Marseille-Q3530
AAACAATTCCAAACAAAGTAATTCACACAGGACGCAAGCGATTGCGTACTGAGCGAAAAAGATTTAACACTTTTTAAGTGATAAATATCATTTATAAAGAGTTTGATCCTGGCTCAGGACGAACGCTGGCGGCGCGCCTAACACATGCAAGTCGAACGAGAGAGAAGGAGCTTGCTTCTTCGATCGAGTGGCGAACGGGTGAGTAACGCGTGAGGAACCTGCCTCAAAGAGGGGGACAACAGTTGGAAACGACTGCTAATACCGCATAAGCCCACGGGTCGGCATCGACCAGAGGGAAAAGGAGCAATCCGCTTTGAGATGGCCTCGCGTCCGATTAGCTAGTTGGTGAGGTAACGGCCCACCAAGGCGACGATCGGTAGCCGGACTGAGAGGTTGAACGGCCACATTGGGACTGAGACACGGCCCAGACTCCTACGGGAGGCAGCAGTGGGGAATATTGCACAATGGGGGAAACCCTGATGCAGCGACGCCGCGTGGAGGAAGAAGGTCTTCGGATTGTAAACTCCTGTTGTTGAGGAAGATAATGACGGTACTCAACAAGGAAGTGACGGCTAACTACGTGCCAGCAGCCGCGGTAAAACGTAGGTCACAAGCGTTGTCCGGAATTACTGGGTGTAAAGGGAGCGCAGGCGGGAAGACAAGTTGGAAGTGAAATCCATGGGCTCAACCCATGAACTGCTTTCAAAACTGTTTTTCTTGAGTAGTGCAGAGGTAGGCGGAATTCCCGGTGTAGCGGTGGAATGCGTAGATATCGGGAGGAACACCAGTGGCGAAGGCGGCCTACTGGGCACCAACTGACGCTGAGGCTCGAAAGTGTGGGTAGCAAACAGGATTAGATACCCTGGTAGTCCACACCGTAAACGATGATTACTAGGTGTTGGAGGATTGACCCCTTCAGTGCCGCAGTTAACACAATAAGTAATCCACCTGGGGAGTACGACCGCAAGGTTGAAACTCAAAGGAATTGACGGGGGCCCGCACAAGCAGTGGAGTATGTGGTTTAATTCGACGCAACGCGAAGAACCTTACCAAGTCTTGACATCCTGCGACGGATATAGAAATATGTTTTTCCTTCGGGACGCAGAGACAGGTGGTGCATGGTTGTCGTCAGCTCGTGTCGTGAGATGTTGGGTTAAGTCCCGCAACGAGCGCAACCCTTATGGTCAGTTACTACGCAAGAGGACTCTGGCCAGACTGCCGTTGACAAAACGGAGGAAGGTGGGGATGACGTCAAATCATCATGCCCTTTATGACTTGGGCTACACACGTACTACAATGGCGTTAAACAAAGAGAAGCAAGACCGCGAGGTGGAGCAAAACTCAGAAACAACGTCCCAGTTCGGACTGCAGGCTGCAACTCGCCTGCACGAAGTCGGAATTGCTAGTAATCGTGGATCAGCATGCCACGGTGAATACGTTCCCGGGCCTTGTACACACCGCCCGTCACACCATGAGAGCCGGGGGGACCCGAAGTCGGTAGTCTAACCGCAAGGAGGACGCCGCCGAAGGTAAAACTGGTGATTGGGGTGAAGTCGTAACAAGGTAGCCGTAGGAGAACCTGCGGCTGGATCACCTCCTTTCTAAGGAGTCAGGCAGGAAGGAAGCATCGAAGATGGTTTCTTCCTGGAACAGGTGACAGAGACAAGTAGAGTAGATATTGTTCGATTTTGAGGGCCCTGAAA
>NZ_JAFREH010000039.1:0-1262 GCF_017377625.1 Faecalibacterium sp. Marseille-Q3530
TCACGACTCTGTATGACGATTATACCCGGTCAGAAGTGCAGGGAAAACTGAAGGAGACCTTCAAAAAGCAGTATAAGCTGACCACATGGGTGGAGGTACAGATACGGTATAAGACCGTGTGGGTCATCAGTCCGGCAGGAATCCCAGTTCCCACACAGGTGCCTTATGAGTACCGCATTTTTCACACAAAGCTGGTGAACAAAGGGCTGGAGGTCGTTATCCGGGAGGAACTGGATGCTGACCAGTGGAAACGCTACGAAATCTTTCAGGACACGCTGGGTGGTCGGCCTTACCTGTTCAACGGTGGTCTGCCGCCCGGTGGTTCCGATGGCTCCGGCACACCCGGCATCGACTATACTGTGCCTGCCGAAGCCCTGACGGACGAGGAATTTGCCGCCATCTACAAGGAAGCCCAAAAGTATGTGGGCACGCCCTATGTGTGGGGCGGTTCTACCCCGGAAACCGGGTTTGATTGCTCCGGCTACGTTTGCTGGGTCTACAACCAGAACGGCTACAATGTGGGGCGCACCACCGCCAACGGTCTGTGGAACAAGAGCCAGCACATTTCCGAAGCCGAAGCAAAGCCCGGAGATCTGGTCTTTTTCAAAGGAACCTACGACACCCCCGGCATGAGCCATACCGGAATCTATCTGGGCAACGGCATGATGGTCAGTGCCGGCGACCCCATCAAGTACGCAAACATTCACTCGTCCTACTGGCAGAAATACCTGTCCGGTTTTGGACGGCTTTCAAAATGATTGGAGGAGTTTTATGAGCGAAAAATCGGATAAGCTGCGGGCGATGCTGGAAAAAGAGAAGGAGCGCCGCATCAAACTGAACAACCGCATCGAGATTCTGGAACGGCGCATTCAGGAGGAGGATTCCGCCGAGGTCAACGAAATGGTGCGGACCGCAAAGGTCACACCGGAACAGCTTGCTGCCCTGCTGCGGCAGTCGGCAACTGCCACCCCGAACCCGGCTGCGCTGTCTGCCGTGGGTGCAACTTTTGAGAAGGAGGTCGATGCAGATGAAGATTAAGAAACTGGGTGCGCTGCTGGTATCGGCGGCACTGTGCGCTGGCATGGCGGCTCCCGCCTTTGCCTTTGAGGGCGAAGCTGCCCCGGTGGAGCAGCCGGTTCTGCCGGAAGTCGTGGAGGAAGATGTTGTCACAGTCACGGATGAAACCGCTGGTGCCCTGACCCCGGAGGGCAACCTGACGCTGGTAGACGACTACCACACCGACTATTCCGATGGCAGCGGTC
>NZ_JAFREH010000003.1:0-184958 GCF_017377625.1 Faecalibacterium sp. Marseille-Q3530
ACATCTTGCCGCCGCAATCGGCACAATAAAGCAAGCCTGTGAGGGGAGCTGCTTCGCCCCAGCCGTCCGGGTAGCGTCTGACATTCCCACGGATTTTCTGCACAAGGTCAAAGGTCTGCTGGTCAATAATGGCTTCGTGCGTATTCTCAAAAATCGTCCATTCGTCCTCCGGGACATAATGGCTTTTCTTGTCCTTGAAGTGCTTTCGGGTCTTGAAATTGATGGTGTGTCCCAGATATTCACGCTTTTCAAGAAAGTTGCAGATGGTGGAAGAACCCCAGCCGTACACATCTTTGAAAGTCTTATTCTTGTTCACGCCCTCGCCGTGCTGGGCAAGGTAAGCGGACGGAATGAGGACTTTTTCTTCTTTCAGCTTGCTGGCGATCTGATACGGACCGTAGCCCTCAATCGTCATGGCAAAGATGCGCTTGACCACATCAGAGGCTTCGGGGTCAACCAACCATTGGTCTCTGGCTTCGTTCCAGAGATAGCCGTAAATGACCGTGCCTGTGAGGTGCTTGCCGGACTTGCCTTTTGACTGGAAAGTGGAACGGATTTTACGGCTGGTGTCTCTGGCGTAATACTCGTTCATAATGTTGCGGAAAGGGGTAAAATCATCGTCCCCTCTGGCACTGTCCACGCCGTCATTGATGGCGATAAGTCGAACGCCACGCTGACGCAGGATTTCCATAATCTGACCGACTTTCAGATAGTCACGACCCATGCGGCTCATGTCCTTGATACACAGGTACTCCACATTCCCGGCTTCCACCTCTTTCATCATTGCCAAAAATCCGGGACGGTCAAAGCAAGTACCACTAATGCCATCGTCCGTGAAATGGACAATGTTCGTAAAGCCCTGCCGTGCGGCGAACTCCTCCAACATAGCCTTTTGATTGGAAATGGAATTGCTCTCACGCTGTTGGTCATCATCTTTGCCAAAGTCATCACGGCTCAGTCGTTCGTACAGAGCTGTGATTTTCTCGTTTTTTCTCATAACTTGCGCTCCTTTCTTCGGTTTTAGGTTGTGTGTTCTAAGAGACTTCCCAACCGCTTGATTAAGAAGTCTTTTAGAGCATACAACACCGGCTGCCAGCTTATATTTCTTATACTGCCGCACTGCGAAGTGGTTTGGCTTTTCCGATTCCAGTGCATCAAACATCAGGTCTACGGGGTTTTTGAACTCCTCGTCATCCTCACGGACTTCCATGGCGTTGATGAACTCGATGAGGGTGGAGAAGTTTTGCTCCTCCACCGGAGCTTCATAGTGGATATATCCAATCAACGCGCAATACAGCAATGTTTCCGCTTTTACCCAGAAATCGTCTCCGGCCTTGCCTTCGCCTTTGGTATTGGCGATCAGCGTTGTTACCAGCTTCAAAATATCCTTTTCGCTGTGAATATACGCAAAGGGATTATAATGCATGGATTTTTTGAAGTTGATGGTATTTAGGACCTTGATTCGGTACGGCTCATAAATGACCTTGCCGTGCTTATCCTTCATGGGCTTTCCGTCCTTCCCCAGCTTGGGCGCACCCCTTTGGAGCATTTTTCCGCACTCCACCAAAATGGTTCCCTTCGGGTCCGTCACAACATAGGAGCTGTGCATCTGCATCAGGTTGGGTTTCAGCCAGAATCGGGTCTTACCGGAACCGGAGCCGCCAATCACCAGTACATTTTTGTTTCTGGCAGTCTTGGGGTCCTTGGGGCGGCTGTTCATGGTCAGGCTCTCCGTTTTCGTCAGAATCACATTGTTCTGAAATACAGGATCAACGTAAGGTGCAATATCCTCACGGGTTCCCCAGCGGGCCGAACCATATTCCAAACCATGTCGATATTTCTTGGCGTTCTTGCTTTTAAGATACACCGCCAGCCTCAGACCAACACCGCAGCACAGCCCTACCAACAAATCCAATGGATGCAGGCTTGGCCAGAAACTTTGCAACGCCCCAGGCAGAACCGCAACCAGCGAAAGAAACTTTTCTGAAGCATCTGCCCCTTGTGCCATTCGCCATGCCTCTCCAAAATTGGTAGCAAACAGCCCCAGCAGGATATACGGCATATTCAGCAAAACGAGCTTTTTGATGTCCAATGTCTTTTTCATCGTTCCAGCTCCTTTCGCTTGGTGCGATCCACCACAGCATTTTTAACCATCTCTTTGAACTGGTTAAGTTTTGCCAGTACGGACGGGCGCTCTGTTTTCGTTGCCTTTTTGACCTTTTTGTTGGTGTACTCTGTAAAAGCTGCTGTCAGAGCATCTGCATCACGGCCTTTGAAAAAAATCAGGTACTTTGGCGGAGAACTGCTGCGGTCCTTTTTCACCGCATAATCCACACCATATTTCCGGGCGATTTTCTCAAACTCCTTGATAGAGGGGTCTGTGATCTCAATGTTGGATATTCCCTGATTCTGCCCGACAAGCTGCTTCACAGTCTGTTTTCCATGCGGAACAACCGGCGCATCACGGCTTCTCTGTTTTTCCAGCTTCTTTTCCTTGCGATGTGCCATGTACTTGCTTATGGCAGCCTTAAACATTCTGCCGGTAAACTTTGTTCCACTGACAACCAGCGTCAAAGTTCTGTTTTCCACTTCTTCCTGCATTTTCTCGCCTCCTTTCCACGAAGTTTGCAGGGAATCTCTTTTTTTGCTAAGGCGGAACCACCAGCCGCCGCAGAAGATAACGCTTCATACCGCCCTCCTTAGCGTAACTGGTCAGAACGGTCATAGTGCAGATTGCCCTGACGTACCTTTGCGTGGCTCAAAATCTTAATCTGCCCCTTTTCCTGACTATCCAGTGCTTTTTCATAACCGGTATCCGACAGGAACAGGCGGGTTCGTTCGCCTTTCCAGCCAACAGGGGAATCGTTCGTCAGCACATCAAAAATAATCATGTGCCGGGTGTCCTCCGCAAAACGCTGGAGGTCCATATATCCATGACCGTGATAATTCTGCGCTCCTGCCTTTGCCCGCATTTCTTCCATCAGCTGCCCTATGGTCTTTCCCTCAGACATTATGCTTGCTCCTTTCTCCCGGCAGTTCCGGGCAATAAAAAAGCGACCATTTACCAGCCGCCATACAGATCGTGATTTACTTGTGAGGTGTAATGATTGCTTATCGTGGTCGGTGCATTAAACAGAACGGTCAGAAGATACTGCTTCATGTTACGAATTTCCGTGGTGTTCTTCTGTAAACAGTCCATGACAAACTCAATGTGCGAGTTATCCAGCTTCAAGAACCTGGAACGAACGATTTCATGCGGAAAATCGCTTCCTGCAATACGGGTGGTCTTTCGCTTTGCACAGACCGTTTCCACGATTAGCTCCACAATCTCATCCAAATCCTCCCGATAAGTTTCATACTGCTGACACAGGTATTCATACCCGATATTCTCCTGAATCAATTCCCGATAACTCTCTATCTCTGTGAGTGACATCGCATCCCTTCCTTTCCGTTCCGGCAGACAATCTGCCGCGCAATCCCGGAAGGGAATGGAATCGGTACTTGATCCATAAATATTTTGTTTTTGAGTATTTGATTTCTCTATATTTAATTCTGCGGGCTTTTCCGTATCCGGTTTATCCATATACGGGTTTTCCGTATCTGGTGAATCCGTATCCGGTTTTCTAAGCTGTGGCTGCTCGTATATGACATACTCTGTATCGCTGATGCGTCCCTGCCGGTCACGCAGCTTGTGCCGCACAATGTAACCGGCAGCCTCCAATTCCCGCAACGCAGCGCCTATGGCATCCACGCCCTCCTTACAGATCTTTGCAAGACCACGGGTGGTGTAATTCCAGTCCTCTGGCAAAGATAACATCATGGAAAGCAGTCCCTTGGCTTTTAACGACAGGTTTGCATTTCGTAAATGATGATTGCTCATCACGGTATAATCACGGGTCCGTTCAATGCGAAAAACGGCCATCGACCTCACTCCTTCCGAATTTTGGGTACAAAAAAACCGCAATCCTCATTCCAAAGAATTGCGGTGTTCAACACTTTTCAAATTTTCTTGCATAGAACCAAAACAGCGGCTTTCGAGGACGCGCCTCTGTAAATGGCTCCTCCTGGGCGAAAGGAAGTGTTTGCATCACTCGGTCAATATCCGTTGATTCCATGTCATGCTGAGATTTGCAATCTTCCCGGATTGCTTCTTGAATTTCCTTTACCGTACACATAGTCATTCCTTTCCTTTCGTTGTATGGGTTTATGAGCGGCGGCGTTTTCCCGGTTTGAAATCGAGGATATGTCCCTCAATCACACGAGCGTAACGCTTGATCTTGATCTCCCGGCGCTGCTGGCTTTGCAGGGCGGCCTGATACCCGTCTTCAGTCAAAAACAGCCGCATTTCCTCTCCGGGACTGCCGTAAGCTGTGCTGGGACGCAGGACGGAAAACTCAATCATCCAGCGGGTGTTATCCCAAAACCTCTCTACGGCGAGAATGTTGTGTCCTTTCAGCTCACGGGCTGAAATATCTTTCATAGGCGGCTCCTTTCATCGCTCCTGGTCTCTCTGACGTTTACGCTGCCATTGTTCCAATAGCTTGATAATGGTCTCCTGCATCCGCTGGGGCGTATAGCTTTTAGGAAAATACTTCCGCAACGTGTCAGAGGTAAATGTCACTCGGTCCAGATCGCTTTTCTTTTCCTCACCCATGATGACACGCATCATATCGAGGGTCAGATGCCCCTCCTGACTGTATTTCTTGAGCCGCTGGGCTTGAGAAAGAGAAGGGGTAGCCTGTTCGCTGTCCATCGCGTCCAACAGGTCTACCTGTTCCTCCTTTTTGAGAAAGGACAGCTCATAGGCAGGGTTCAGGGCAATCTTCTTTTCATCCACCATGTCCAGCAGTTCGGGAATCAGCTCGGTCAGACGGATAAATCTTTTAATCTGTGATTTGCTATCTGGACTGTTCTCCGCGATTTTTTCTGCCGCAGTCAACTTCGGCCCAACTTGGGCCGAGGTTAAATCCGTCCTGGCTCCTTGGTGCTTAATGGCATCCAGTTTCATCTTATAGGCAAAGGCCCTTTCACTGGGAAGCAGGCTTTCTCGTTGCAGGTTGCTGTCAACCATAATGATCGTGGCGGCATCATCATCCAAATCCCGAACAATGACCGGCATGGTCTCCTTTTCTGCCAGCTCACTGGCTCTGTGCCGCCTGTGTCCGGCTACCAGCTCATAACCGCCCTCCGGGTCCGGTCGAGCAATCGCCGGAACCAGAACGCCATACTGCTTGATACTGTCAGCGGTCTCCATCATGGCTTCGTCATCCTTGACTTTGAATGGGTGGTTCTTAAAGGGATGCAGTTCAGACAGCGGAATCTCCTGAATCTTTTCCAGCTTTGCATCCTGACGGCCTTCTTCGGTGGAGAACAGATCATCTACCGAGGCCAGCTCTATTTTTTTCGCGCTGCTTTTCAAGTTTCAACACCTCCTTCGTCAGATTTCGATACCCCTCTGCCACCTTGCCGCCAGGGTCATGGGCGAAAATACTTTTTCCCTCTGCGCTAATTTCCTTTGCCCGGACAGAATGGGGGATTTCCGTTCCAAAGACTTTGATTTTACTTCCATAGGTGTCCCGCAGCAAAGCAGCAATCTCTTTGGCAAAGTTGGTGCGGTTATCCACCATCGTCAGCAGGATACCGTCAATCTGGAGCTTTGGATTGATCTGCCGTTTCACCTTACTGACCGTAGATAGAAGCTGTTCCAGCCCTTTAGCGGGCAGATACTCTGCCTGAACGGGAATGATGATCCTATTCGCAGCCGCCAGCGCATTGACCGTAAGCATCCCCAACGAAGGCTGACAGTCAATCAGGATATGGGAATATTGTCCCTTCAGTGTGTCCAGGTATTGCCGTAAAATCGTTTCACGGCTCATGGCGTTTACCAGAGAAACCTCCATACCGGAAAGCTGAATATCCGCAGGCATCAGGTCAACGCCTTCTGCATGATGCAGAATACCTTCTCCGGGGCGTATAGGCTGATCCATCAGAATTTTGCCCATTGCATCCGATAGTGTAAATGGCAGCTTGTCTGGTTGCGGATTTCCCAAGCTGATTGTCAGGCTTCCTTGCGGGTCCCCGTCGATCAGAAGCACTTTCTTTCCGGCCTGTGCCAGACCTATTCCCAAGTTCGCACAGGTTGTTGTTTTGCCAACGCCGCCTTTCTGGTTGGCGATGGCGATGATTTGTGTGTTCATGACTTCACCTCATTTCTGATTGTTGCTGTTGTTTCTGGAAATAGAAAAAGCCGCCACTTCAAAATTAACAGTGAAGTGACGGCTCTTTCTATCGCCGGAATACGAGTTCCTGAAATGAAAAAAGCACCCAGCATTTATACTGTGTGCTACATCAAATTCATATTCAATTATTCAAATTAGCTCAAACTATGCCAAACTGCCACAGCCAAAAAACGAGGGGAAGGAGGGCTGAAAAGCACCCCAAAAATCGGCTCTCGGTTAACCACTTTGGGAACCACTTTCCCCTCTTTTTGCCCTCTTTTTAGCCAGTTAACCACTTGCGGACCACTAAAAATTGGATGAAATCGGCTCTCGTTTTGCCAAATTTGGTCAAACCATATCAGCCCGTTTAGATATAGCAAAAGCCCGGAAAACCTTGATTTTCCGGGCTTTTTGAACCATTTTGATATAGTCTGAGCAGTCGATTATCGCTTGCTGAACTGCGGAGCGCGACGTGCAGCTTTGAGGCCGTATTTCTTACGTTCCTTCATACGAGGATCGCGGGTCAGGAAGCCAGCCTTCTTCAGGACTGCACGGTTCTCATCGCTCTGCTGCAGCAGGGCGCGGCTCAGGCCGTGGCGGATTGCGCCAGCCTGACCAGAAACACCGCCGCCGGAAACGCGGACGACGACGTCATACTTGCCCTCCAGGCCCAGCAGGACCAGCGGAGAACGGACGATCAGCTTCAGGGTCTCCAGACCGAAGTAGCTGTCGATGTCGCGATCGTTGATGGTGATCTTGCCGGTGCCGGTGTAAACGCGAACGCGGGCAACGGAATTCTTACGACGACCAGTGCCGTAGAAATAAGGTTTGGTTTCGTACATATTCGATTGCCTCCTTCTTAGAACTCGATCTTTTCGGGCTTCTGAGCTGCCTGAGCATGCTCAGCACCCTTGTAGCAGTGCAGGCGGGTCAGAGCCTTGGCACCGATGGTGTTGGAAGGGATCATGCCCTTGACAGCGTAGGTCATAGCCAGATCGCTGTTCTCAGCCATCAGCTTGCTGTACTGGACCTTCTTCAGGCCGCCGATGAACTTGCTGTGGGTGATGTGGAACTTCTGCTCGGCCTTCTTGCCGGTCAGGACAGCCTCGTCACAGTTGATGACGACGACGTAATCGCCGCAATCGACGTTGGGGGTGTAGTTGACTTTCTGCTTGCCGCGCAGCAGAACAGCAGCCTCAGCAGCGACGTGACCCAGGCTCTTGCCGGATGCGTCGAGCAGATACCACTTGCGCTCGACTTCAGCGGGCTTTACGAGAGTAGTGCTCATATCTATTTCCTCCTGATAAGTGTTTTAACGGTTCAGGCACCCTTTTGGGGCGCGAGTGTCAGTATACATCACAAAAACGCGCCTGTCAACAGAATTTTTTGATTTTTTCGGTACAAACTTTTCATTCTCTCGTTTTCGCTTGAAATCTCTTGAAATCTCGCGATTTCAGATTTTGGATTTTTCAACTGATTTTTTGCCGCTGCGGGCGGATTTCTGGGGCAGGGCGCTACAATTTTGCCCAGAGATGTGCTATACTATATTTGATATTGTAAAAAGGAGACGATTCCATGCCGAAGAACATTCACACGCAGGACTCTTCCCAGCAGCGGGCATCCCGGCTGCTGCTCGCCATGGGCGTGATCGTGCTGGTCGGTGCGCTGGCTTACTTTGTGCTGACGCTGGTCGTCAACCGCCGCACCCCGGCAGCCCCCGACACCCACTACACCGCCGACAACGGCATCGTGCTGGACTACGAAAGCGCCGTCTGGCCCGTGTGCGAGATGACCGAGGACGACACCCTCGGCCACGCCCTCAAGCTGGCCTCCGGCACCGACAGCGACAACGCGAACTATCAGATCGTGCTGTTCCAGCGGGGGGACGCCTCGACCTACGAGGATTACATCGGCCAGTCGGAATCCGACCTGAAGAGCGCCTACGGCGTCATCAGCCCGCGCAAGGTCAAGATCCAGATCGAGGGGGCCACCGTCACCGCCGTGCGCTGCGACATTCAGGCCTATTATGCAGTCCTTGCCACCGTGGAATACGACAGCGGCGATGTGGTCTATGTTTCGGGCCTGACCAAGCTGGCCTCCATCAGTGATATCGTGAATCTTGTAGAGAGCGTTTCCCTGACCTGAGGGCCGCTCACAGAAAAGGAAGGGATCTTCCATGCCGACAACCACCTTTGAAAAACATGTCTGGGCCGAGATCGACCTCGACGCCCTGCGGGCCAACTTCCGGGCCGTGAAGGAGCGGGCGGGCGGCCTGCCGCTCTGTGCCGTCGTCAAGGCCGACAGCTACGGCCATGGGGCCATCCAGTGCTCCCGCGTCTTCGCCGAGGAGGGCGCGGCCTGGCTGGCCGTCAGCTGCCTGGCCGAGGCCTTGCAGCTGCGCAATGCCGGGCGGACGCTGCCCATCCTCATTCTGGGCCATGTGGAGCCGGAGTACGCCTCCGCCCTCATCGAGCAGCACATCACCGCCGCCTGCTACTCGCTGCCGCAGGCAAAGGCCCTGAGTGCGGCTGCCGAACGGGCGGGCGGGACTGTGGACATCCACCTCAAGGCCGACACCGGCATGGGCCGCATCGGCTTTGCCCTGCGCACCGATTTTGACTGGGCCATCGCCGAGATGCTGGAGGTCTGCACCCTGCCCGGCCTGCGGATGACCGGCCTGTTCCAGCACTTCGCCGTGGCCGACGACACCGATGCCGGGAATGTCGCCTACACCGAGGAGCAGTACCAGCTCTTTCTCCGCGCCTACCGCGCCTTAAAGGCTGCCGGGCAGGAGCCGCCGCTCGTCCACTGCGACAACTCCGCCGGGGTCATGCTCCATCCCGACTGGCCCAGCAGCGCGGTCTCCGTGCCCTGCATGGCCCGCCCCGGCATCATTTTGTACGGCTTCGACCCCAGCGACGAAGTCCGCTTCGGGAAGTTCCGCCCGGTCATGAAACTCAAAACCGTGGTCAGTATGGTCAAGGAGCTGCAGCCGGGCCAATCCACCAGCTATGGCCGGCGCTTCACCGCCGAAACCCCCACCAGAGTGGCCACCCTCTGCACCGGCTACGCCGACGGCTACCCCCGCCTGCTGAGCTGCGGCAAGGGCATCGTAGAAGTCCACGGCGTCCCCTGCCCGGTGCTGGGCCGGGTCTGCATGGACCAGCTCATGGTGGATGTCACCGCCGTGCCCGTTGTGCAGGAGGGCGACGAGGCCATCCTCTGGGGCGGCACCGTCAGCGACAGCGCCGAGGACATCGCCCGCAAGACCGATACCATTTCCTACGAGGTGCTCTGCGGGGTCTCCCGCCGGGTGCCCCGCGTCTACCTCGAACACGGCCGGATCATCGCCGTGGAGGACTGGATCTTATCATAAATCGAACACCCACTATTTTCCGTTGGAGGAACAGATGGCAAGAGACAACATCCGCAATTTCTGCATCATCGCACACATCGACCACGGCAAATCCACCCTGTCGGACCGCATTCTGGAGCTGACCAAGAGCGTGGACGAGCGCACCATGGAGGACCAGATCCTCGACAACATGGACATCGAGCGCGAGCGCGGCATCACCATCAAGGCCCGCGCCGTGACCATGAACTACACCGCCAAAGACGGCAAGGTCTACGAGTTCAACCTCATCGACACGCCGGGCCACGTAGACTTTGCCTATGAAGTCAGCCGCAGCCTGGCCGCCTGCGAAGGCGCGATCCTGGTGGTGGACGCTACCCAGGGCGTCGAGGCCCAGACGCTGGCCAACACCTACATGGCGCTGGAACACGATCTGGAGCTGGTACCCATCCTGAACAAGATCGACCTGCCCAGCGCCCACCCGGACGAGGTGGCGCAGGAAGTGGAAGACGTCATCGGTCTGCCCTGCCTGGATGCACCCCGCGTCTCGGCCAAGACCGGCCTGAACATCGACCAGGTGCTGGAGCGGGTGGTCAGCGACATCCCCGCCCCCACCGGCGACCCGGACGCCCCCCTCAAGGCCCTGATCTTTGACAGCATCTATGACAGCTACAAGGGCGTCATCGTCTACATCCGCGTCTTCGAGGGCACCGTCAAGCCCGGCGACACCATCCGCCTGATGGCCACCGGTGCCCAGTTCACGCTGGTGGAGGTCGGCCACATGGGCGCGACCAGCCTGACCCCCTGCGACCAGCTGCAGGCCGGTGAGGTCGGCTACCTGACCGCCAGCATCAAGACCGTGCAGGACACCCGCGTGGGCGACACCGTCACGCTGGCCAACCGCCCCACTGCCGAAGCCCTGCCCGGCTACCGTCAGGTCAAGCCCATGGTCTTCTGCGGCATCTACCCCGCCGACGGTGCCAAGTACCCCGACTTGAAGGACGCACTGGAAAAGCTGCAGCTGAACGACGCCTCCCTGACCTTTGAGATGGAGACCAGTGCGGCCCTGGGCTTTGGCTTCCGCTGCGGCTTCCTCGGCCTGCTCCACATGGAGATCATCACCGAGCGTCTGGAGCGCGAGTTCGACCTCGACATCATCACCACCACCCCCAGCGTCCGCTACCGCCTGACCCTGAACGACGGCACGGTCGAGATGATCGACAACCCGTCCAGCTATCCGGACCCGTCCACCATCGTCAAGCAGGAGGAGCCGTTCGTGGACGTCCACCTCTACACCCCCAACGAATATGTGGGCAGCCTGATGGACCTCTGCCAGCAGAAGCGCGGCGTTCTGGCCGACATGAAGTATCTCGACGACGTCCGGGTGGACCTGCACTATGCACTTCCGCTGGGCGAGATCGTCTATGACTTCTTCGACGCCATCAAGAGCCGCAGCCGCGGCTATGCCAGCTACGACTACGAGTTCAAGGAGTACCGCGAGAGCGACCTCGTGAAGCTGGACTTCCTGCTGAACGGCGACCCCGTGGACGCTTTGTCCATGATCGTCTTCCGCGACAACGCCTACGGCAAGGGCCGCCGCATCTGCGAAAAGCTGCGGGACAACATCCCCCGCACCCTGTTCGAGATCCCGGTCCAGGCTGCCATCGGCGGCAAGATCATCGCCCGTGAGACCGTCAAGGCCATGCGCAAGGACGTTCTGGCCAAGTGCTACGGCGGCGACATCACCCGCAAGAAGAAGCTGCTCGAAAAGCAGAAGGAAGGCAAAAAGAAGATGCGCCAGCTCGGCAGCGTCTCCCTTCCCAGCGAGGCCTTCACGGCCGTGCTGAAGCTCGACAGCGATGACGATTGATTAACAATCCCTTTTTATAAAAAACCGCTCCGTGTGAATGTTCATACACGAAGCGGTTTTTTGCTATTTTATTTTTGTTATCTTTAGACGAACACGTCTTTTACCATGTTTTCAAAATCATGGTAGTACTGATACTCCGCATCATAGTCCATTTCATTCACATGCGAAAGTGCGTTCAAAAGCATTCCGCTCAGACTATTTGCTCTCTCCTGTTCTTGATGCTTTTTTCCCGTCAGGACGCTTTGCCCGTAGTAGAAGCACTGAAACCAAACCTTGTTTCCTTGTTTGCGAAGAATGATGCAGTACTTGAAATAATCTTCCGGATGCGTCTGATTCACAATGGTCAGACAGGCTTCTTTCGTTGCATTCAGCAAACCACCATGTTTTACTTCATCCCTTCCGAACTGAATCGGAAGACCGTATTGTGCATCATTCTTCTCTTTCAGGAGTTCTTCTACCAATTTCAAGTTAATTTTTTCAGCTGCTGCCCCGGAAAAATAGCAGTTTGTCCCCTCACAGCTTTTCAAATCGTTATCACGAATCATTGCAGTTACATCTCCTCAAAATCTGCACAGGCAGTGCGGTATGCACTGGTCGATTCATCCTTGCACTGACAATATCCCTGCACATAAAATCGGCAGTCTTTGCAGCATTCGCCGTCGTATGCCATACACTTCAAAGTCATTTCGTTCATGATTCATATCCTCCATTCAAAAGTATCTTCGCTAAATAAGCGTTTCCTTCATCGTCCAGTTCATAAAGATTGATTTGGACAGTCTCTATCAACTGAACCGCAAGAACTGAAACGCATCTTCCATAAATTCTTGAAAACAGTTGATTTGTCTGCCGGTCTTGTGATGAAAACTCGGCAATTCCATATAGGTGACTGTGCCACAAACCGACCACATCAAGCCAAGGCGCTTTCGCTATGAGTTTTTCGCAACTTTCAGCAGCTACTTTTCCATCCAATTGAAAACTTCCTCTCTTGCAATTTTGAAAGTCTTCTGGAATTGTAAGTTCTTCCACCAGAATCTTTTGTGGCATTTTCCTTCCCAACAGGATTCCGCCTACTTCAAACTTCTGGCCGCTTTTCAAAACACAGTCGCGAATCGCATTTTGAACCTCTTCGTTTATTTCAATCACTGCACACGGTACATCGGAGAATAGCCACATGCGCTACAAGGCGTGTCAGACTTATTCTGCCAACTCGGAACAAGACGATATTCCGTATTATGACAGTTCGGGCATTCAAACACATCGCTGTTAAACGCAATTGTCGGAATCTCTTTCAGTTTTTCAGTCGTACGGATCCATTCAACTTTTTTCATCATGATTTCCTTCCTTTTTGCACTTGCGAATTTTTGATTGTTGAAAACACAAAGAACTTGTCTGTTTTCCTGTATTTTCAATTCCCACTCCATTTTAACGGATTTTCCGTTAAAAATCAAGATGCGACATTCATCCTTTGTAGACTTTCTACAAAGAGGTGATTTCATGCTATACGTTGAACGTGTTCGAGAGCTTCGCAACGACCATGACCTGAATCAAACACAGGTTGCAAAAGCGATTCATGTTGCGCAAACGACCTATTCAGACTATGAAAAAGGGAAAGTTCGAATCCCCGTCGAGTGCCTGATTCAATTAGCGAAGTTTTATAACGTCGATATGAACTATATCACTGGCGTCAGTGATATTCCTCGTCCCTTTCCCGTATGATAAACAGGCCCCCATCTTCTGAAGCATCGAAACTCAGAAGGTGGGGGCCTGTTGCGTTTTCTGTAATTTACTGTCCAAACTCCTTCAGGCACTTCTTGATGCCTTTCAGAGAAGAGATGACGATCATGCCATAGCCGTATGCCTGATACAGCTCATTGATGCAGGCCATCGTGACCATGAGCACCTCCCAGGCGGCCTTGAGGTAGGGCTTGGCCGGGCGGAGGGTATTTTTGACTGCGGTGACGGTGTTTTCGAACCAGGCGGGGGCACCGCCGCAGATGGATTCCAGCTCCTCCTGCGGGATCGCTGCGCACTGGGCGGGCAGTTTCAGTTTTTGTTCCATTCCAGTCCCTTTCACATTGCAAGGCCTACTGCGACCAGCACCAGCATGCCGCCCACGATCAAAATCGTGCCCTTATGGCGCTCCAGAATGCCCGCAGCGGTGTCAGCCGGAGCCGTCGGCTCGGTGGGCACCTGGTCGATGGGGCTCCACTGCGCGTAGACGGTGGCCTCTTCGCCGGAGAACACAGTCTCACCCGCGACGATGGCGTCGCCGCCCACGATGTCGGTGAACCAGCCGTTGAAGGTATAGCCTTCCATGATGGGGGTGGGCAGGCTGGACAGCTTGCCGTCGGCATTGGTACGCTCCACCACCGGGATGCCGGTGCCGCCGCAGGTTTCAAAATAAATGATAACTTTTCCGTCGTTCTCGCTCTCGTCCAACGGCTGGGCAGCCAGCGCCGCCGGGGCCAGCACACACAGTGCTGCGATGCACAGCAGCACGGCGAGCCTCTGTTTTACTCGTTTCATTGCACTTCCTCTTTTTGAGGCGTCGTTCAGACGCCATACCCTTGCGCCTCGATGACCTCCACGACCTGCGACACGTACTTCTGGCAGGTGTCGTGGTCGGGGGCTTCCACCATAACGCGGACAAGCGGCTCCGTGCCGGACTCACGGACCAGAATGCGGCCGGTGTCGCCCAGTGCCTCAGCCACCGCCTTGACGGCGGCCTGCACAGCGGCATCGGCCTGCGCCGCCTTCTTGTCGGTCACGCGGACATTTTCCAGCACCTGCGGATAAATGGTCAGCGGCTCGGCCAGCTTGCTCATGGGCAGCTTTTTGGCCAGCATGACTTCCATCATCTTCAGGCTGGTCAGGATGCCGTCGCCGGTGCTGGCGTACTGGCTGAAGATGATGTGGCCGCTCTGCTCACCACCGATGCGGCAACCGTTCTTGGCCATGTACTCGTAAACATACTTGTCACCGACGGCGGTCTTGGCGTAGCCGATGCCCTTTTCATCAAAGGCCTTGTACAGACCGAAGTTGGACATCACGGTCGTGACGACGGTATTGTTCATCAGCTCGCCATGTTCCTGCAGGTAGCAGCCATAGATGTATAGGATGTGATCGCCGGTGATGACATTGCCCTTCTCGTCCACGCACAGGCAGCGGTCGGCGTCGCCGTCGTAGGCAAAGCCGACGTCGAGATGATTCTCGACCACGAACTTCTGCAGGCCCTCGATGTGGGTGGAACCGGCATTGTTGTTGATGTTCAGGCCGTTCGGCTTGTTGTTGATGACGTAGGTGTCGGCACCCAGAGCATCGAACACAGACTTCGCGATGTTCCAGCTGGAACCGTTGGCGCAGTCCAGACCGACCTTGATCCCCTTGAAGGAGTAGATGCCCAGGCTGATGAGGTAGCCCATGTAGCGGTTGCGGCCTGCCACATAGTCCACGGTGCAGCCGATGTGCTCGCGGTGGGCAAAGGGCAGCTCCGGCCAGTCCTGATCGAAGACGTGGAGCTTGCCGTCGATGTAGTCCTCCACCAGCAGCAGGGTCTCTTCGGGCATCTTCTCGCCGTAGCAGTCGATGAGCTTGATGCCGTTGTCGTAGAACGGGTTGTGGCTGGCCGAGATCATGATGCCGCAGTCAAAGTCATCCACGCGGGCGATGTAGGCCACAGAGGGCGTCGTGGTGACGTGCAGCAGATAGGCATCTGCGCCGGAGGCCGTCAGGCCGGCACAAAGGCTGTACTCAAACATGTAGGAGCTGCGGCGGGTGTCCTTGCCGATGACGATGCGGGCAGGCTCGTTGTTGCCGTTGCGCTCGCGGAGCTTGTTGTAATACCAGCCGAGGAAGCGGCCCACCTTGTAGGCGTGGTCAGCGGTCAGCGTGATCCCGGCTTCGCCGCGGAAGCCATCGGTCCCAAAATACTTTCCCATAATGATCCTTCCTTTTTCGTTCTATATAAAATCAGTATTTGTTCAGCAAGATCGTTCTGTATTTTATATCATAACATATTGACGCGGAAGTTTCCATCCTGAATTTGGATTTTCCCAAAAGCAGTGGAAACCTTTCAGATCATTCAATAAATTTCATTCTTTCGACATGATTTTGCAAATTTTCGCG
Organism: Faecalibacterium sp. Marseille-Q3530; assembly: GCF_017377625.1. Classification (NCBI taxonomy): domain Bacteria; kingdom Bacillati; phylum Bacillota; class Clostridia; order Eubacteriales; family Oscillospiraceae; genus Faecalibacterium; species Faecalibacterium sp. Marseille-Q3530. Next base: position 15,566 of record NZ_JAFREH010000003.1, read on the forward strand.
GATTTCCTATTTTTTCTTGACCTGAACCGCAAAACTGTGTAGAATGAAAGACACATCAGAGCACCGCAGGGCTTGCCGGTGCTCCTCTACAACAGACAAAGGAATGGACAATCATGCGGATTGCAATGCTCGGCCACAAGCGTGTCCCCTCCCACGAGGGCGGCATCGAGGTCGTTGTTGAAGAGCTGGCCGCTCGGATGGTCGAAAAGGGGCATCAGGTCACCTGTTTCAACCGTACCGGCCAGCACGTCAGCGGAAAAGAATATGAAGTGCAAAAGCTGGACGAATACCGCGGCATTCGCATCCGCCATGTGCCTACACTGGACAAAAAAGGGCTTGCGGCCGTTACATCCAGCTTTTTTGCCAGCCTTGCGGCGGCGCTCGGCCCTTACGATGTCGTGCACGTCCATGCCGAAGGCCCGGCCGCTTTCTGCTGGCTTCCCCGGCTGTTCGGCAAGCGGGTCGTCCTGACGGTCCATGGGCTGGACTGGGCGCGGGACAAGTGGAAGGGCAGCTTCGGCTCCTGGTACATCCACTTCGGCGAGAAGGTCGGTGCCCGGTTCGCGCACGAGATCATCGTGCTCAACCACAGCAACCAGACCTATTTCCGCGACACCTATCACCGCGAGACTCACTACATCCCCAACGGCGTCAACCGCCCGGCATATGCCCCGCCGGAGCTCATCCGGGAACGGTTTGGGCTGGAATACGGTTCCTACCTGCTGTTTCTGGGCCGTCTGGTACCGGAAAAGGGCTGCCACCATCTGTGCGAAGCCTTCAGGCGGCTCAAGACCGACAAAAAGCTGGTCATTGCGGGCGGCGTGTCCGACTCCGGCGATTACATGAACACCCTGAAGGCTCTGGCCGCCGGCGACGACCGCATCCTCTTCACCGACTTCGTGGACGGCGCGCTGCGGGATGAGCTGTACAGCAACGCCTATCTGTTCGTTCTGCCCAGCGACCTGGAGGGAATGCCCCTCTCCCTGCTGGAGGCCATGAGCTACGGCAACTGTGTGCTGGTGTCGGACATTGAGGAATGCACCAACGTCATCCATGACCGGGGGATCACCTTCCGCCAGGGCGACGTGAACGATCTGGAAGCCAAGCTGCGCTATGCCATCGAGCATCCCAACGCAGTCCGGATGTTCAAGCGGCTCTCCTCGGATTACATCTGCGACCGCTTCCAGTGGGACAAGGTCGTGGATGCGACCCTGAAGCTCTACCAAACAACCTGAACCATCTCAGGCCCACCGGCAGCGCCGGTGGGCCTGTTCGTTTTTTCAGCCCCGGCTCTCCACCATCTCCTCGATGACGCGGAGGAAGTCGCGGCCATAGTGGGCGGCTTTCTTTTCGCCCACGCCGGTGATGTTCAGCAGCTCGTCAAGGCTGAGCGGCTTTTTCCGGGCCATCTCGCGCAGGGTGGCATCGTTGAAGATCATGTAGGCGGGCACCTTCTGCTTTGCCGCCAGCCGCTTGCGCAGGGCGTACAGCGCGCCCAGCAGCGCTTCGTCCGCTTCGCTCAGGGGCACATCGTCTGCATTGCGGCGGCGGCCGCCAGCCAGACGTCTGGCGCTGGCAGCGGCCCGTTCTCTGGCCTGCGCCGCCTGCTGCTCCACCTGTTCTGCCGCCTGTTCGGCCAGCAGGCAGTTGGAGCAATTGCCGCACTTTTGAGGTGCAGCCTCGCCGAAGTAGCTCAGCAGAAAGCCCCGCAGGCAGCGCGGTGTGGTGGAATAAAAGGTCATATACTTGAGCCGCTCTTCGGCCTTGCGGGCGGCTTCGGCCTTGACGTCGGCGGGCAGGCCGTTGTCGGCCTCCATCTCCTTTTCGATGAAGAACCGGATGGTCCGCACATCGGTGCCGGAGTAGAGCAGGGTGCACCGGGCCGGTTCGCCGTCGCGGCCGGCCCGCCCGGCCTCCTGATAGTAGCTCTCCAGATCCTTGGGCATGTTGTAGTGGATGACGAACCGGACATTGGGCTTGTCGATGCCCATGCCGAACGCATTGGTCGCCACCATGATCTGGATGCGGTCGTACAGAAAGTCGTCCTGATTCTGCCGCCGGGCATCGGGGTCGAGCTTGGCGTGGTACGCCGCTGCCCGGATGCCCCGGCTCTGCAGCAGGCGGGTGGTCTCGTCCACCTGCCGGGTGGTGCTGCAATAAATGATGCCCGCATGGTCCCGCTCCCTGAGCACCAGTTCCAGCAGAACGCGGGGCTTCTCGCTGGGCAGGGCGCGGCGGGTCTCGAAGTAGAGGTTCGGGCGGTCGAAGCTGGCCGTGACCTCGTAGGGGTCTTTCAGTTCGAGGCAGCTCCGGATATCGTCCCGGACGTGGGCCGTGGCCGTCGCTGTGAACGCCCCGATGACCGGGCGCCTGGGCAGGCCGTCCACGAACGCCTTGATGCGGAGGTAGCTGGGGCGGAAGTCCTGCCCCCACTGGCTGATGCAGTGGGCCTCGTCCACCGTCACCATGCTGATCTCCCGCTCCTGCGCGAACCGCTGGAAACCCGGCATCTCCAGCCGCTCCGGGGCCACGTAGATGATCTTATACCAGCCCTCCCGCGCACGGCGGAGCATCAGGGCTTTCTGGTTGTCGGTCAGGCTGTTGTTCAGGAACGCCGCCGCCACACCGGCCTGCACCAGCGCCCCAACCTGATCTTTCATCAGGCTGACCAGCGGCGAGACCACGATGGTGATGCCCGGCAGCAGCAGCGCGGGCACCTGGTAGCAGATGGACTTGCCCGCACCGGTGGGCATCACGGCCAGAACGTCCTGCCCGGCCAGCAGCCGGGAGACGATCTCTTCCTGACCGGGGCGGAAGCCATCATAGCCGAACACTTTTTTTAGAATCGAATGCGGGTTTTCCATGCGTTCCTCCGTTATACTCTATGAGAGCTGCCTTCGCAGCCCTCTCAGTATACCACAAAACTGCCGGTTTCGCAGGGGGATGGCCTCGTTTTTTTGCCGGAATGCGCGAAATAACAAACGGATTTTTTCCAACGGATAGCTTTTCAGGCGCGAAAATGATATAATAAGAACACATATCTCCATCCCGGCCCATGCTGTGCCGGATCTGATGAAAAAAGGAGTATTTCAACCTATGCAGAAATTGATTACCTTTGCCGTCCCGTGCTACAACTCGGCGGCCTATATGCGCCACTGCATCGAGACCCTGCTCTCCGCCGGGGAGCAGGCCGAGATCATCCTGGTGGACGACGGTTCCGTCAAGGACGAGACCCCGGCCATCTGCGATGAATATGCCGCCCAATACCCCACCATCGTCAAGGCCATCCATCAGGAGAACGGCGGCCACGGCGAGGGCGTGAATCAGGGCATCCGGAACGCCACCGGCCTGTATTACAAGGTCGTGGACAGCGACGACTGGCTGGACACCGCCGCCCTGAAGACCGTGCTGGCCAAGCTGCAGACTCTTGTGGCCCGCGGCACCGCCCCCGACCTGATGATCTGCAACTACGTCTACGAGCATGTGGAGGACAACACCAGCCACACCGTGCGCTACACCAACGTCTTCCCGGAGAACCGCCTGTTCAGCTGGATGCACGTGGGCCACTTCCGCCCGGACCAGAACCTGCTGATGCACTCGGTCATCTACCGCACCCAGGTCCTGCGGGACTGCGGCATGGTGCTGCCCAAGCACACCTTCTATGTGGACAACATCTTCGTCTACCAGCCGCTGCCCTACGTCAAGAGCATGTACTACATGGATCTTGACCTCTACCGCTACTTCATCGGCCGCTCGGACCAGAGCGTGAACGAGAGCGTCATGGTCAAGCGGGTGGATCAGCAGCTGCGCGTGACCCGACACATGATCGCCTGCCAGGACCTCGACGCCCTCAAGAACGAAAAGCGCCTGCGCGCCTATATGCTGCACTACCTTTCCACGATGATGGCCGTCAGCGACATCTTCCTGCTGCTGGACGGCAGCGCCGAGGCGCAGGCCAAGAAAGCCGACCTGTGGAAGTACCTCAAGGAGAACACCAAACCCGATGTCTACCGCGCCATTCGCTACGGTTTCGGCGGCATCACCAACCTGAACTTCCCCAAGGGCGATGCCATCGTGGTGGGCTGTTACCGCATCGCACAGAAGATCTTCAAATTCAATTGAGACAATTCTTGTTGCATTTTTGCACAAATGTTTCCAAAACCGGGCTGCTGTCGTTTTCAGCAGCCCGGTTTTTTCTTGTATCCCAGCACGTTAGGAAAACTTCAGATTTTAAGCAGATGAACTGTTGTTGCTTTTTTGCTTACAATGGAGTATAATTTTTAGGCATCATTTCAACGCGCAGCGCCCGGCGGCCCGGCATCCGCCCCGCTTGCAGCACATTCAAAGGAAGGATCGGGGAGCCGAAGGGTAAAACGCGCTCCCGCAATGAACATGGAACAATTACTCATCTGTCTGTCCCTCGCATTGATCGCGGGGCTTCTGATGTCCCGGCTGGCCAAGGTCGCCCACCTGCCCGCCGTGACGTCGTATCTGGTGGCGGGCCTGCTGCTGGGGCCCTTCTTTCTGGGGCGGCTCGGCCTGAGCGGCTGGGGCATCGGCTTCGGGAGCCTGGCCCAGGTGGAGAGCTACGGCCTCATCACCCAGGTGGCGCTGGGCTTCATCGCCTTCGTCATCGGCAACGAATTTCGTCTGACCACGCTGGAAAGCATGGGCCGGCAGGCCATCACGGTCGGCATCCTGCAGGCCGTCGTTACCACCGCACTGGTGGATCTCGCGCTGGTCGTCCTGCACCTGCTCCGCCCGGATGTCATCTCCATGGCCTCGGCCATCACGCTGGGTGCGATCGCAGCGGCCACGGCCCCGGCTGCGACCCTGATGGTCGTCAAGCAGTACAAGGCCAACGGCCCGCTGACCCACCTGCTGCTGATGGTCGTCGCCATCGACGACGCCGTCGGCCTCGTCCTCTTCTCTGCCTCTTTCGGCGTGGCGAACGCGCTGGAGCAGGGCCGCATCGACCCTCTCGGCGTCATCGTGGAGCCGCTGGTGGAGATCATCCTCTCGCTGGGTCTGGGTGCGCTGGCCGGTTTTGTGCTCAACCAACTGGAGATCTACTTCCACTCCCGCTCCAAGCGCATGAGCCTTTCGGTGGCTTTCGTTCTGCTGACGGTCGGCTTCTCCATGGTCACCTTCCAGATCGGGCCGGTGCACTGCGGCTTTTCGCTGCTGCTGGTCTGCATGATGACCGGCACCGTCTTCTGCAACATCTGCCCCACGTCCGATGAGCTGATGGACCGTCTGGACCGCTGGGTCTCGCCGGTCAACATCCTGTTCTTCGTGCTCAGCGGTGCCGAGCTGGATCTGAACATCCTCTCGAACCCGCTGGTGCTCCTCATCGGCGTGGTGTACATCGCATCCCGTTCGCTGGGCAAGATCTCCGGCTCTTACTTCAGCTGCCGCGCCACCCGCTGCAGCGACAACATCCAGAAGTATCTCGGCATCACTCTGCTGCCCCAGGCCGGCGTTGCACTGGGCATGGCGGCCGAAGCCGCCGAGCTCTCCGACGGCCACATGGTGCGGAACGTCGTGCTCTTCTCGGTGCTCGTGTATGAGCTGGTCGGCCCGACCCTGACCAAGATCAGCCTGACTGCGGCGGGTGAGATCGAGCCGGAAGGCCGCACCAGCGCCCGCACGGCCAACAAACCCGAAGCTCCGGTCACACTGGACTGACAAAAAGACCTCTCCGAACACAGCCGGAGAGGTCTTTTTTCAGTAATCCGTTTGACAGCCGAGCAGAAATTTCATGTACGCGAAGGTCCGCTCCTGGCCGAGGTCGCGCACCATTTTCAGCAGCTTTTCGAGCAGGGCGCGGGTCTCCGGGTGGAGCATATAGTGGCCCTTGCTGCGGTCGTAATATTCCCACGGCGAGGCGTCGGTGTACCGGTCGCCCAGATAGATCTGGCTGGCCGCGACCCGGTCGCAGACCATCTCGCAGACATAGCGCAGGGGCATCTTCATGCCCGCCATGCCGGATTTGTTGGTGCTGTAGTCGATCCAGTATTCCAGATGGTGCTTGTTGCGGCCCTTGTGGTGGAGCCACGCCGAGGAGTAGCCTCTGGCCTCCCGCTCGGCCTCATTGGGGCTGTGGTCGCCCTGATAGTAGATGCAGCCGGGGATGAACTCCGTGGGGCTGTATTTGCTCAGGTCATGGGCCAGGCCCTGTTCGTACAGACCGCATTCAAAGCAGTATTTCATCACCAGCAGCTTGTGCCGGGTGATGGTCTCAAAATGGCCTTTGATGTTCATGCTTCGCCTCCGCGAAAACGTACGGTCACCGTTCCCTCTTTCAGCCGCCGCAGATCGTCGCTCTCCGAGAAATCCTCCCGGTCGCGGGTCAGATTGGGGTTGTAGTAGGGGTCGTCCAGGATATCCTCTTTGCCGTGGATGGCATAGAGCCGCTGCTGTTCCGCCGCGAACCGCGCCGCCTTGGCCGGGTCTTTCTCATCGCCGCCGCGGCTCTTGCTCTCGTAGTGGACCAGCTGTGCATAGGGCGTCCAGGCAATGCGGTAGCCCGCATCCCGCACCCGCAGGCAGAAGTCCACATCGTTGAACGCCACCGCGAACTGCTCATCCAGCCCGCCCACTTCGTCGTAGACGCTGGCCCGGACCAGCAGGCAGGCCCCCGTCACGGCGGAGAAGTCCTGCACGGTGGCGGTGCGGAACAGATAGCCGCTGCCGCCCTTCTGCTTATACTTGTGGCTGTGGCCCGCGTAGCCGCCCAGACCCGTGATGACGCCCGCATGCTGCAGCGTATCGTCCGGATAATAGAGCATGGCACCGCAGATGGCGGCACCGCCCTTGTGGGCGCACTGCCGCAGCAGTTCGGTGAGCCAGTCTCCGTTCAGGACTTCCACGTCGTTGTTGAGCAGCAGCAGGTACTCACCCGCAGCCGCTTTCCGGCCGAAGTTGTTGATGCCGGAGAAGTTGAAGCCCTGTTCCGGGTAGGTGACGACCCGCAGGCCGTCGTACCGCTGCTTTGCCGCTTCGTAGTAGGCGAAGGTCGCCGGGTCGGTGGAGTTGTTCTCGATGACGATGACCTCGTAATTGTCCCACGTCGTCTTTTTCCAGATGCTTTGCAGGCACTTTTCCAGATCGGCGGTGTGGTCCTTGTTGGGGATGAGGATGCTGACCTTCGGGTCGCCCTCGATGTCCCACTTCACGCGGTAGGTGCTTGGAAAAAGCCCATTCTCCACGGTGCCGGTCCGGCCGGTGTGGGCCAGATGGTCGGCCAGCGCCTTTTTTGCGGCTTCGGCCACGTAGGGCTTGGCCTCGGTGCCGCCGGACGTAGACCCGGCGTGGACCCGCCAGTAATAGAGCACCTGGGGCACATGGGCCGCGCCGCCCACCTGCTCGATGAGCCGGAGGAAGAGGTCGTGGTCCTGGCTGCCGTCGCAGGCCGGGCGCTCACCGCCCACGGCCTCCCACAGCGTTTTCCGGAAGACGGCCAGATGGCAGATGTAGTTGCAGCAGAGCAGGTAGTCCGGGGCATAATCCGGCTTGAAATGCGCCACGATGGGCCGCTGGATGGTTTTGGAGAAGAGCGCTTCGTCGCTGTAAAGGAAGCCGTCCGGCTTTCCCTGCGCCCGCAGCTGCAAAATGGCCTTGCCCATCGTGTACAGCGCATGGGGGGCCAGAATGTCGTCGTGGTCGGCCAGCGCAAGATATTCGCCCGAAGCAAGGGCTGCGGCCGCGTTCGTGTTGGCCGCAATGCCCCTGTTTTCGATCTTTTTGTATACGATGCGTTGATTCTTTTCCTGATATTCCTCCACGACCCGCTGCACCCCGGCGTGTTCCGCATCGGACGCATCGGCAAGGCAAAGCTCCCCGTTGGGGGCCGTCTGCCCAAGGAAGGAATCCAGAAATTCCCGCAGGTATCGTTCCGGCGTATTATACAGCGGCGTCAGGATGGAGATGGTCGGCAGGCCGCAGGTGTCTGCCGTCTTCCCGGCCAGTTCGGCGCGCTGGGCTTCCAGCACCTTTTTGGCGGGCAGATAGCGGGCCTTTTTGCCAAAGCAGCGGCGCCGGACGAAGCCCGCACCCCGCACCAGCATGGTACCCAGGCCCTCGTCCTTCGTCAGCTGGACGGCATAGCCCGCCAGCTCTCTGGCGCGTTTCAGTCGTACATTCATCGCTTATGCCTCGCCGCGCTGCGTTGCCTTGTAGGCGTTGCAGACCGTCTCGGTGTCGCCGTTCATCTTCAGGCGGCCATGGCTCAACCAGGCGACCTTCGAGCACATCCGCTCGATCTGCTCGATGGAGTGGGACACCAGAATGACCGTGGTGCCGCCCGCCATCAGCTCCTGCATCCGCTTCTCGCACTTCTGCTGGAAGAGGAAGTCGCCCACCGACAGCACCTCATCGGCGATGAGGATGTCGGGCTTGGTAATGGTGGCGATGGCAAAGCCGATGCGGGCCACCATGCCGGAGGAGTAGTTCTTGAGCGGGACGTCCAGAAAGTTCTGCAACTCACTGAACTCCACGATCTCGTCGAATTTCTCGTCGAGGTACTTGGGCGAAAAGCCCAGCACCGTGCCGTTGAGGTAGATGTTTTCGCGGGCGGTCAGGTCCATGTCAAAGCCCGCGCCCAGCTCGATAAGGGGCGCAATGGTGCCGTTGACGGTCACTTTGCCTTTGGTGGGCTTGTACACGCCCGCAATGGTCTTGAGCAGGGTGGACTTGCCCGAACCGTTCAGGCCCACCAGACCGTAAAAATCGCCGGGCATGATGTCGAGGCTCACGTCCCGCAGGGCGTAGAACTCATCGTATTGCAGCCGCCCCTGCACCATGGCCAGCAGATATTCCTTCAGACTCTCGTGCTTTTCAGTGGAGAGGTTGAAGCACATGGAAACATTGTCCACTTTGATGATCGGTTCCATTTTCTCCCCTCCTTAAATGTGCAGCACAAAGCGGTCCTGCGTTTTGCGGAACATCCAGACGCCCACCACCATGGACAGCACAGCACACAGGCCGCAGACGGCGAACATGTTGAAGTCCAGCGAGATGCCCCACATCAACGTGCGGCGGAAGCCCGTAATATACCAGTACATCGGGTTCAGCTTGATGATCTGCTGCATGTTGAAGCCGCCGATGGAGAAGGTCATCTGGGTGGGGTCGTAGAAGATGGCGGAGAAATAGAGCAGCGCCGTGATGAAGACGCTCCAAATGTGCATGATGTCGCGGAAGAACACCGTGGCCGCTGCCAGAAAAAGCCCCACGCCCAGGCTGAAGAAGAAGAGGGTCACCAGCGGATAGACGGCCTCAATGAGGGTCAGGTGGAACGGTGCCCCGGTGAAGATCATCACCAGCAGCAGCGCCACGAAGCTGAACACGCAGTTCACCATGGCAAAGCAGCACTTTTCCAGCGGGAAGATATACTTGGGGATATACACCTTTTTGAGCAGCGGGGCCGCACTGAGCACACTGGACATGCTGGACGAGGTGGCCTCATTGAAGAAGTTGAAGAGCAGCTGGCCGCACATCAGGAAGACCGGGAAGTTGTCGATGCCGCTGCCCCGCATATCCATCAGGCTGCTGAACACGGCCCAGTACACCAGACACATCAGCAGCGGGTTCAGCACGCTCCACAGCACGCCCAGCACACTGCGGCGGTATTTGAGCTTGAAGTCACGGCTGACGAGGTTCCACAGCAGATAGCGGTACCGCCAGAAGCCGTTGAGCATTCCTTTCCATTTTGCCACAGGCGATCACCACTTTTCAAAGAACTCGAACTTCTGGGAAGCAAAGGATTCATGCAGCTTGTCCTTGGCGCTGGTCTTGTGCTCGCAGCCGCAGTCCGGCCACTGCACATTGACGGTGGGGTCGTCGTAGGGGATGCCGCCCTCGCTGGTGGGGTCGTAGACGTCGGTGCACTTGTAGCAGAACTCTGCCACGTCGCTCAGCACCAGGAAGCCGTGTGCGAAGCCCTCCGGGATATAGAACATCTTCTTGTTCTCCTCGCTCAGGGTCACACCCACCCACTTGCCGAAGGTGGCGCTGTGGGGGCGGCAGTCCACGGCGACGTCATACACTTCGCCTTTCGTCACGCGCACCAGCTTACCCTGGGTGTGGTTCTTCTGGAAATGCAGGCCGCGCAGCACACCGCGGGTGGAGCGGCTCTGGTTGTCCTGCACGAATTCCTTGTCGATGCCGGCTGCCGCGAACTGGTCCTTCTGATAGGTCTCCATGAAATAGCCGCGGTCATCGCCGAACACCTGCGGCTCAATGACGACGACACCGGGGATCTCGGTCTGCGTAAATGTGAACTTACCCATAATTGTTTCCTCTCTGTTTTCTTTTTTGAAAAATATCGTTTTGGTTTTATTTGGAAAAGCCTTGACGGCTTTTGCGCATGTTAATGCTTACTTCCTGGCTTTCGCTTTTTCTTTTTTGCCTGCATGCGGATGACTGCAAACACCACCACGGCGGCCAGCACGGTGCTGCCCAGCGAGATGGCGATGAGCCCGCCTGCGGTCTTTTTCAGGCTGCGGGAGGCCGGGAGCGAAACGTCTGCGTTGGCCGCCACGACCTCTTCCAGCCCCTCGATCTTCGCCTTGACACGGACACTGGCCGACTCCTGCAATCCACCGCCCTGAATGGTATACACCGCATACGCCTCCGGGTCAACCCCCAAAATGTAGCGTTCGGGCAGTTCCAGACTCACCGAGACATTTTCGGCGGTCAGGCCATTTGCCAGCAGCAGCCGGACGCCGGGGTCGCTGACGGTCACGGTGCCCATGGCATCGCCGCCGCCCACGACCTCCAGCTGGGCCGTCACGCCCTGCGCCGGGATCTCGGTGTAGCCGGTGAAGGTGGAAAACGCATGGTCCAGCAGGGTGCGGACATCGTTGTATTTATCGGTCTTCATGTTGCTCTGCATGGTCACGCAGATGAGCCGGACGCCGTTCTGCTCGGCCAGACAGACGTAGCTGTACCGGGCGATGTTGGTGTAGCCGATCTTTGAACCCAGGATAGCCGGGATATAGAACCGGCTGGACGCCACCCGCATTTTATCCTGCTGGTGGAAGTACCGGGTCACCGGCTGGACGTTGGTGGAGGCCATGGTGTACATCTCGTTCCGGGTGAAGAGGGTCTCGAACCCCGGCTGGGTCAGCGCCCAGCGCAGGATCTGCGCCATGTCGTAACAGCTGGTGTAGTGGTCTTCATCGCTGATGCCGTGCGGGTTGGCGAAATGGGTGTGCTGCAAACCCAGCTCCTTCACCTGTGCGTTCATCGCGGCCACGCCGTCGGCGATGGTTCCGCCGCCAAAGTATTCGGCCAGCAGGTTCGCGCCATCGTTGGCGCTGGCCATCATCGTGGCATAGAGGGCATCCGTCAGCGGAACTTCTTCCTCCTCCTGCAGGGCAATGTGGCTGGAATCCGTGCCCGCCAGCGAGTAGACATCCTCGTGGCTGACGGTCAGCTTGACATCCTCCCATTGGCCCTGCGCCTTTTCACAGGCAAGGCCCAGCGTCATCACCTTGGTGATGGACGCCGGGTGCAGTTCTTCGTCCATATTCTGCTGTTCCAGCACCAGGCCGGTGTCCGCATCCATGATGCAGTAGGCTTCGGTGGTGGTCAGTGCCGGGGCAGCGGCCGCCGCGCCGGGCACAAAGGCCGTCAGCAGGCAGAGCAGCACCGCACACAGCACGGCGATCTGTTTTTTCATCTGGTATACTCCATCGTCAATTTAATCTTTTTTAGTATACCACACTTTTTCCCCGCTGAAAAGAGAAATGCAACGCTCAGAACATCCGCAGCATCGGCTGGAGCTGCCGCCCCTGCAGCGCCGCTTCCAGCGCGGCGGGCAGCAGCGAAAGATCGGCCTTCAGGCTCTGCGGCTTTTCCACCGGGTCATCCTGCCCGTAGGGCACGAAGTAATAGTGCTTGCGCTGGCGCAGCCGGGCAATGTTCTCCCCCGATGCGCCCAGGCCGTCGTTGGTGGAGACGGCCACCACCACCGGGCACCCCACCCGCAGCAGGCTTTTTGCCGCCAGCGTGACCGGCGTGTCGGACAGGCCCGCCGCCAGCCGGGCCAGCGTGGTGCCGGTGCAGGGCGCGATGACCAGCGCCTCAGCCAGACGCTTCGGCCCCAGAGGTTCCACCGCCTGCAGGCTGTCCAGCACCGGATGCCCGGTCAGCTGCTCCAGCCGCTCTTTCCATTCCGACGCCCGCCCAAAGCGGGTGTCCAGCCGGGACGCTGCAAAGCTCATGACCGGCAGCAGTTCCCAGTCCTGCCGCACCAGCTGCTCTGCCTGCGCGGCTGCCGCGCCCAGCGTACAGAAGCTCCCGCAGACCGCAAATGCGGCTCTGCCCCGATGTTGCGTGTTCATGCACTCCCCTCCCGTTCCCGCAGGATCTCACAGACCGTCTGCGCCACAAACTCGCCCGCCGTCTCCGGTGCGCAGGCCGCTGGCAGACTCAGCGCATGGAGCGCCGTCAGCCCCAGCCGCCGGGCGGCCGCTAAATCGGTGCCGCCGGGGCGGGACGCCAAATCCACGATGAGGCTTCCCGGCCGCAGCGCCGCCAGCACCGGCTCGGTGAGCACCACCGCCGGGATGGTGTTCACCACCGTATCAAACGCCGGGGCCACCCCGGCCAGTGCCGCCAGCGGGACGCTGCGCAGCCCCAGACTTTCGGCCAGCGCCCGCTGCGCCGGGCGGCGGGCCGCAATGGTCACGTCGGCCCCCAGCGCCGCCAGACGCGGCCCCAGCGCCTGCCCCACCGGGCCGAAGCCGGTCACCAGCACCCCGCTGCCCCAAAGCGTCCGCTTCCGCTGACGGAGCAGGATGGCGAGGCAGCCCTCTGCCGTCGGGATGGCATTCCGGATGGTCAGCTCCTCCCGCGCAAAGTAATCCACCAGCTCGACCCCGGCCTCCTGCGCAATTTGTTTTGCCTGCGCCGAGAGCCTGCCGCCCAGCGCCAGTGCCCCCGGCTTTGCCGCCCGCAGCAGCTCCGCCAGCGGTGTGCGGGTCTCATCCAGCGGCAGCGGCAGCAAAATGTAATCCGCAAGGGCCACCTGTTCTGCCCCGCAGACGGTGTATCCCGCCCGCGCCAGCGCCCGGCCCGCTGCCGCCTGCCGCGCGTCGCCGCCGATCACCGCAACCTGCTTTCGTCCTTCCATGCCCGGCTCCCCCTCTCCAAGATCTGTGTCAGCCTATGCCGGGCCGGGCAGTGATGTGACTGCAAACACAAAAGGCCCCGGAGCGAGGCCGCATGGCTCGCTCCGGGGCAGGAGTGTGATTCAATGATTCGTTTGGTGCAGTTCAGGGTGTTTCAATCTTATTGCAATGCCCAAGTTAAAAGGTATCGTTCGAAGTTATGCGATCTTCTGGGTGGGGACCTTCATGACAACGATGGTATAAACGCTGCCGCCAACCGTTGCATCTGCAAAGCCAACGCCAACCACGGCATCCTTCACTTCACGGCCCACCTGTGCGGTGATGTCAAAATGGCTTGTTGCGTTTTCATCAATAACCTGCAGGTCAACCATGTCCTTGTTGGTCTTATAGTATTTGCTGCCGAAGGAAACGCTCTTCACATAGCTGACCTCGTAGATATTGGTATCGTCCTTGCCCACCAGGATGTTCTTCACGTCGTCAGACTTCAGCACGGTCACGATCTCAGCCTGGGTCTTTGCCTTTTCTGCGACCTTCTTTGCGATCGTCTCAGCCTTTGCATCCATTTCCTTGTCGGCCTTGAACTCCTTATAGTTCTTAAAACTCGGATCGACCATCGAAGTGTAAGTCAATTGGTCGTTCATCTGCTTGATGAGTTCTTTCCCATTCAGAGAAGTACCGCAGCCGGTCAGGACTGCCAGTGCCATAACGCCAGCGAGCGCAACAGCCATGAGCTTTTTGAACATTTTCATAATCGTATCCTCCAAAATAGTTTCGCACTGCACCCATCCGAGTGATGGTCTTTCCATACACCCGATTTGTTGGCCTTATATTACCATTTTGTCACAATTTATTCAATAGATTATTTTATTTTTGTATCATATCACAATTTCAAGGCCGCAAAATTGGAGATTCCAGCAAAAAAAACGCCAAACAAAGAGCCATCCCCACGGCGCAGGAATCGCACCGTGAGAATGGCTCTTGCAGATAGGTTATCGTTTCAGGAGAAGAAACTTGCTCACACGCACATCAGTGGATGAACACCGGGCCAAGGGGATTGGGGATGGGGCTGACGTAGCCGCCCAGCAGCTTGGGGATGGCCAGGCTGATGTCGGGGATAAAGGTCAGCAGCACCAGGGCGATGAACATGCACAGGTAGAACGGCAGGGTCGCCTTGACGACCTTTTCCATCGGGCGCTTTGCAACGGCAGAGCCGATGAACAGGACAGCGCCGACAGGAGGAGTCAGCAGGCCGATGCCGCAGTTCAGCACCACGATGATACCGAACTGGATGGGGTCGATGCCAATGGAGGTTGCAATGGGCAGCAGGATGGGGGTAGCGATCAGGATGATGGGGGCCATATCCATGATGCAGCCCAGAACCAGAATGATGACATCAATGAGCAGGGCGATGATGTAGGGGTTATCGGTCACGCTGGTGATGGCGTTTGCGGCCAGATCGGGCACATGCAGCATGGTCAGGCAGTTGCCGAACACCGCAGAAGTGGCGATCAGGATCAGGACGATGGACAGGGTGTTCACACACTCGTCCAGAGCGTACCAGACGCCCTTCCAATCCAGGCCCTTGTAAATGAACACGGACACGAACAGGGAGTAGATAACGGCGATGGCTGCGGACTCTGTGGCGGTGAACACGCCGCCCACAACACCAAAGACAACGATGACAACGGCTGCCAGCGCCCAGATGGAAGTACCCAGCTGCTTAATGAAGCCCTTGATGCTGAAGGGCGAGCCCTTGGGGTAGTTTTCCTTGACGGAGATGATGTAGGAGCCGATCATCAGGACGATGGCCAGCAGAGCGCCGGGCAGGTAGCCAGCCAGGAACAGGCTGCCCACGGAGATGCCGCCGGCGGTGGTGGCGTAGATGACCATGTTATGGCTCGGAGGAACCAGCAGGCCCTCGCAGGAGGAGGTGATGGTAACAGCGGTGGAGAAGTCGGCATCGTAGCCCTGATCCACCATCATGGGGATCATAATGGAGCCGATGGAAGCAGTATCGGCGGAGGCGGAACCGGAAATGCCGCCGAAGAAGTAGGAAGCCACGATGTTGACCATGGCCATGCCGCCGCGCATCCAGCCGACGCAGGCATCGGCCAGAGCGATCAGTTTTTCAGAGATGCCGCCGGAGCCCATAAGCACACCCATGGTGATGAAGAAGGGCACGGCCATCAGGCTGAAGGACGAAATGCCCTTGACCATCAGACGGCAGACATCCGTAAGGGCCTGGCCCTGCACCATCATGCAGAACACACTGGAAAGGCCAACGGCGTATGCAATGGGGAACCGCAGGAAGATCATCACAAAGAAGCTGACCAGAAGGACAAGAATCGCCAGTGTCTGAACTGTCATATCAATTCTCCTCCTTTACAAACAGGCTCTTGATGTGGTTGTAGATGGACTCAAATTCGAACACGACCATGGCAACACCGGCCAGCGGCACGGGGAAGTACATCCAGAAGCGGCTCAGCCAGGGCATGGAAACGTAGAAACCGCGGCCGCCCAAGGTGGTAGCGTAGTTCCAGCCCACCACCATCATAATGATGCCCAGCACCATCACGGCAGCATCGGCCAGGATGTCCAGCACCTTGACGACTGTCTTGGGCAGGTAGACATCAAAGGCGGTCATGCGGATGTGGGCACCGCGGCGGATGGCCAGCGCTGCACTCAGCACGGCCATGTAGCTCATGCAGGTCAGCACGACCTCTTCCGACCAGGCAGGGTCCGGGATGAAGGGGACGTAACGGCCAATGACCGACATGGTGGTGATGAGGATGTCCAGGATCAGCAAAATCTTGCAGATGAACAGCACCACCTTATAGGTGATGTCGTACGCCGGCTTGATCTTATCCAATGTGGTAAAGATTTTCGGCATAAGGTTTCCTCCTTTACTATAAAAGCCCGGCAGGGCAGCGGGCCGATTTCCCGTTGTCCCCGCCGGGCCATTTTATTTTTGCATGGAAAAGGCGCTTTTGCTTATGCCTTCATGTCCAGCAGCTTCTGGTACAGCTCAGCCTGATCGGAGGTGTTGTCGCTGATGACCTTGGCACATGCTTCCTGCCAGGGTGCCTTATCGGGAACATCGACCACATTGCAGCCGGAGGACTTCAGCTCATCCAGAACCTTGTTCTCAGCGCTCTCAGACAGGTCTGCATTGAACTTCTGGGTGTCAGCACCGGCCTCCATGATGGCAGCCTGCTGGTTCTCGGTCAGCTTTGCCCATGCGTTATCGGTGATAACAGCCTGGATCGCGCCCAGGGTGTGGCCGTCCAGGATCAGGTTGTTGGCAACCTCAGGGAAAGCGTTGGACTTGTAGTTTGCGATGGGCTGCTCAGCGCCATCGACAACGCCGGTCTGCAGTGCGCTGTACAGCTCACCGAAGGAAACAACGGTGGGGTTTGCACCCAGACTCTCGACCATGCCGTTCATGACGGGGTCGTTGGACACGCGGAGCTTCAGGCCCTTGAAATCAGCGATGCCGGAAACAGGCTTGACAGTGAAGAAGTGGCGGAAGCCCTCCTCGCCGTAGAAGATGCCGCGAACGGGCAGGCCCAGCTCCTGGGGCTCGTTCAGGAACTCCGGTGCGAGGTCGCTGTTGGCGAAGTTCCAGAAGTGTGCGCGGTTCTCAAAGGTGAAGGGGATGCTCAGCAGCTTGGACTTGTTGCAGCCGTAGCTGGTCAGTGCGAAAGCGGAGATACGGCTCATATCAATGGAAGTGGAGCCGCCCAGGATGGCGTCCAGAACGTCGTTCTCAGAACCCAGAACACCGGAAGCCTGCACATCGATGACAACAGAGCCGCCGGTCAGCTCTTCGACCTTCTCCTTGAAGTGGGTAGCGGTCTGGCCGACGATGGTATCCAGCGGGTTGACCTCGGCGTAGACCAGAGTGACCTTGGGATCGTTGGCAGCGGCGGTGGCATCGCCCGCAGCAGAAGCGGCGGTGGAACCGGCGGCAGAGGATGCAGTGGAGCTGGAAGAGCCGCCACATGCGGTCAGGGCAGCAGCTGCGGTAGCTGCACCAGCAACGGCGAGAAAGCTGCGACGAGAGATCTTTTTCATGGTAAAAACCCTCCTGAAATATATTCTTCTGTTTCCTTCCGGCAGCATCCTCCTGCACAGGTGCGGTGCTGTCGTTCATTCACTGTTCACACTTTAGCAAAATTTCTTGGTCAGAACAAGGGCTTCCAAAAAATGTCCTGTTTTTCGAAAAAATGTGAAAACAACTTCTGTGCATCCTGTACAAATAAAAATCCCAGCCTTTGGGTATACCTGCCAACGGCTGGGATTCTTCCTGATATTTTTTAACTGTTCTGAATGCGGGCGATCAGCTCCGACTGGTCCGCAAACTGATCGTACAGGGGCTGGACTGCAGCGCGGAATTTCTGTTTTTCCTCACTGGAAAGCTCGGTGACCACAATGCCGCGGGCCAGCATCTCCTGTTCCGCACCCTCCTCCTGCTCGGCCCAGAGGGTGCGCTCGATCAGCGCCGACTCCCGCGCGCAGCTGCGCAGGATGTCCGGGAACGTCGGGTCCAGCGCGGCCATCTTTTCCATTGCCGGGATGCTGGCCAGCTGGATCTCCGGTACGCGGGTATGCTCATCCCGCAGGAAGTAGGGTGCCACCTCGTAATGGCTCATGGCCTCATAGCTGGGCCAGTTGTTTTCCGCCCCATCGATCTGGCCGTTGTGCAGGGCCGCGTATACCTGACTGTACACCACCTGCACCGGGTCGGCCCCCAGAGCCGAGACCATCATGCTCATGGTGTCGGATTCCTGCACACGGAGCCTCAGCCCCTGCAGCTCTGCCAGACATGTGACCTTCTGGCGGGTGTAGAAGCTGCGCACACCGGCATCGAACCAGGAAAGCCCCGTCAGGTCAATCGCATCCAGCCGGGTCAGAAACTCGTCCCCGATGCTTCCGTCCAGCACACGCCACATCTGGCCGGCATCCTGATAGAGGAACGGCAGCTGCAGCACGTTCAGGGCAGGCATGTATTCTGCCAGCTGGCTCAGCGAGACACGGGCAAAGTCGATGCCGCCGAACTGGATCTGCTGGATGACGCTCATCTCCGCCCCCAGCTCTCCCTTGCTGTACACGGCCACCTTCACCCGGCCTCCGGTCTGCTCTTCCAGCAGGTTTCCAAAGGCCAGAGCCGCCTGCGTGGTGGGGTAATCCTCCGGCTGGTTCTCGGCGTAGCGCAGCACCAGCTCCGGCTTGTCCGAGGCCGTTTCCTGCTTCTGGCAGGCCCCAAAGCCCAGCATAGCTCCGGCGGCCGCCGCCAGCACCTGCCGCCGGGTAAACGCCCGGCTCACAGTGCCGCCTCCTGCTGGTCTTTGGCGGCCTTGGCGGCCTGTTTCCGGTATTGGGTGGGGGTGACGCCTGTGCGCTTTTTGAAGGCACGGGCAAAGTAGCTGGCGTCCTCATAGCCGACCATAGAGGCCACCTCCGCCGAGGAGCGGAAGGGGTCGTTCAGCAGCTCCTTGGCGGCGTTGATGCGCAGCTCCGTCAGGCAGTCCAGGAAGTTCATCTTCTGGTATTTCTTGAACTGAGCCGACAGGTAGGCGGGGCTGATGTGCAGGATCTCCCCCACGCTGTCCAGCGAGATGTCAAACATATAGTTGTCTTCCAGATACCGCCGCACGTGGGCCATTACAAGGGCGGTCTGCTGGTTCTCACTTTCCGGGTGGGCGGGTGCCGGGGCCTCCGGGGCGGTGGGAGCTTCCGGCTCCGGCTGCACCGGGGCCAGCGCTTCCAGCTTCCGCTCCGTTTCGATCTGCCGGATGGCCCGGCGGATGGAGGCTTCCAGCTCGTCCGGGTCCACCGGCTTCAGCAGATAATCGCAGGCCCCCAGATGCACCGCCTCGTGGGCGTACTGGAACAGGCTGTAGGCCGTGACGAAGACGACCCGGCAGCCAGGCCGCTGGGCCAGCACAGCGCGGGCAGCATCCAGACCGCTCATACCCGGCATCTCGATGTCCATCAAAATGAGGTCCGCTCCCCACAGGATGGCGGTATCAGCAGCCTTGCGGCCATTCTCGGCGGTTTCCAGCACCACCTCATGCTCAAAGCGCCGGGACACCATTTCCACAAGCGCTTCCCGCTCCAGCCGCTCGTCATCCGCAATCAACAGGCGAATCATCATCCAAGTCCTCCTCTTCTGTCAATTCCACAAGGGGCAGATACAGGCTCACCGCCGTGCCCCGCCCTGGGTGTGAGCGCACCTCGAACCGGCAGCGCTTGTCCAGCAGCCGCAGACGTGCCGCCACGTTATACACACCAATGTGCTCCCACCGGTCGCCGGGGGCCGCCAGCCCCGCCTGCAGCCGGGCCAGCTGTTCCGGCTCAATGCCCAGACCATTGTCACACACGCTGATCCGCAGCAGCCCCTGCTCCCGCAGCGGCGTAATGCGGATGCGTACTGCACCGCCCTCTTCCTTGGGGGCAATCCCATGCTTAAACGCATTTTCTACAATGGGCTGCAAAATAAACGAGGGCACCATCGTCTCGGTCAGGTCAATGGAATCCGAGATGCACCACCGCATCTTTACACGGTCACCAAAGCGAACGTGATAGATGGAGTAGTATTCATCCACGATCCGCACCTCGCGGGCCAGCGGCACCTGCTCATCGTTGCTCATCAGGCTGTACCGCAGCAGGTGGCTCAGGGCCGTGATCAGCGCCTGGGTGCGGTAGGCCTTTTCCTGCCCTGCCGTCTGCAATATGACGTTCAGGGTGTTGAACAGGAAATGCGGGTCGATCTGACTGCGCAATTGCTGCATCCGGCTGCGCTCCATGCGGTTCTGCAGCTCCAGAGCCTGGGTCTCCTGCTGGTGCAGGGCCTGCTCCATCTCGTTTTTCTCCCGCAGGGTGTTCACCTGCTGGGCCATGGAGTGCTTCATGTGGTTGAAGGCATCCGTCAGCTGGCCCACCTCGTCCTGCCGGGGCACCGGGATGTCCGGGGTCTCCAGCTCCCCCCGGATGATGGCCTGCGATGCCCCGATCATCTCCTGCACCGGGGTCAGCAGCCGCATGAGGGACCATGCCATCACCAGACCCAGCACAAGGCACAGCCCCACCACCACCGTCTGGGCCCACTTGACCCGGCTGCTGAGGGCCGACACCGTGGTGTAGGTGCTCTGTGCGTCGGAGATGGCGGTATTCAGCAGCTGCTGGGCGTACTGCCGCAGATAGCTGCCGCAGGGCGAGACTTTTTCGTAGTAGAGCTGGGCCGCCGCAGCGTCCTGCCCGGCGGCGATCTCAGCCCGCAGCTCCTCCACAAGGGCGGTGTAGCTGTCATAGGTGGTGCAGACGGCACTGTACAGCAGATACTGCTCCTCACTCACCGTGTCCAGGCTGCCGTTGATGCGCCACAGCCACGCATTGGTAACGGAAAAGGCACTGTCCAGCTCTGCCAGCAGCGCATCGGTGTCGCCGTACTCCCAGCGGTAGTCGTCCAACGCCGTAAGGCTGCGCTCCACCCCGTTCTGAAAGCGGCTGATGGCATTGAAGTTGCCCATCTGGTCGTCCAGTTCCCGCAGCACCGTGCCGGACTGGTAAAAGCTCAGAACGATCTGAGCCGCCAGCGCGGCAAAAAATGCCGTCAGACACAGCACCATCCGCTGCTTCAGCGTACTTTGTCGATGCAAGGTTTTCCCCTCCCCGGCTTGTTTTTTGCCCCATAGATGTTTTTATTCTACCACGTTTTGGACCATTTGTGCAAGATTTCCCTTGCCTGCTGAAAAAGAATATGGTACTATGACTAAAAAAGGAGATGCTTGTCTATGTTGCAGCCCATTACGACCTCTGTCACCATGGACGCCGAATCGTTCCAGAAATTCCGTTCCTTCGACCTGTTCCACCACCAAAAGCGCTGGCAGCGGCCCCTGTTGTTCGCTGCTATCCTGCTGGGGTCCTCCGGCATCTGCCTGTCGC
Organism: Faecalibacterium sp. Marseille-Q3530; assembly: GCF_017377625.1. Taxonomy (NCBI): domain Bacteria; kingdom Bacillati; phylum Bacillota; class Clostridia; order Eubacteriales; family Oscillospiraceae; genus Faecalibacterium; species Faecalibacterium sp. Marseille-Q3530. The sequence goes on from NZ_JAFREH010000003.1 coordinate 36,649, forward strand.
AGGTGGGAGTGCGGGAGGGGGCTTCCCTGCTGGCGGTAGTGCTGGCCATAGTGGCGCTGGGGCTCCCGGCAGTGTACTTTTACACCTTCTTCCGGGATCTGCGCACCACTATCCAGAAGCTGGGCCTCCCCCGGCCCTTCTACCGCCTCCGGCTGGACGATGCAGGCCTTTCCGTCTGGATGGCCGGGGAACAGGACAAGCCCCAGCCCAGCCACCAGTACCCATGGCAGGACCTTCACGTAGCCTACCGCACCCCGGATGCCGTGTACCTTTACGTCCAGCAGACCCAAGCCTACCTCGTCAACGGCGAGGAGCGGGACGCGGTGTGGGACTGCCTGAAGACGCATCTCCCCGCCTCCCGGCTGCGGGACCTGCGGTAACGCTTCTTTCCCCCTGCAAACAACAAGCCCCATGGAACCCGGACGGTGTACTGCCGTCCCCGGTCTCATGGGGCTTGTTCTGCGCCAAAACGGCAAAAAACAGACGGTGCTATGATATGATAAGGCTCACCGCCAAAATTGACGGTGAACCTTATTGTATGCTTGGCTTTTATAGAATTCCGGCAGTTTTGCCTTGTCATATAGAACGAATGGGCGACGTTTGCAAGGAGCAGTCATACACAAAACGCCCCCGGCTTCCTGTCATGGAAACCGGGGGCGCTGCGGTTTTATGGGAAACGCCTCAGGCGCTGCAAAGCCTCAGTGCAGCAGGGAGCTGACCCATGCCCGGGCGGCCGTCTTGGCCTGGAGCTTGTTATACATCTTCAGGGTGGTGTTGTACACCTTCTGGCTCATGGCATTGCTGGCGTTGGTGGCGGCAGCCTGCTTGGCCTCAAGCGTGTCGGCGGCGGCAACGGCGGCCTTCATATCGGCGTAGTCGGCCATGATCTCCTGCTGGAGCGCGGCATAGCTGGCCTTGGCTGCAGCCTGATCCTTTGCGGTGACCTGATTGCCATTGCTGCCGTAGGTCAGCAGGTTGGAGAGGGCGTCACGCACGCCGTAGAAGGAGTCGGTCCAGTCGTCCGGGTAGGTATAGTAGCGGCCCTTGGCATCCTGATACCAGACGCCCTCGGTGGGCTGCTCGTCGGAGCGGGTGACCTTATGGACCGAGACCTTGTAGACATCTGCGGTGTCGGTGGTCAGCATCGGATAGTAAGGGACGAAGGCGTTGTACACGTCGTCGTCAAAAGCGGTCCACTCGGTAATGGCGGTGTTCAGATCGCCGGTGGCGCTCACCTGGAACAGATGAGTCTCCACATTGCCCGTCTTGCCGATGGGCTCGGTCTGAAAGAAGTGGATGGAATCCTCCACCGAGAACTTCTTGGTCAGCTGGATATTGGAATAGACCGGGACGATGGCACCGTTCTCGCCGACGTTGCTGATGGCAAAGTCGGTCTCACTGTAGTTGTCCTTCGTAAAGGTGTCGGTGCCGTACAGGTAGTTCAGGCCGGCTGCCATGCGGTCCGATGCGATGTCGCCGTTGTAGGAGGCATCCAGATCGATGACATTGGCAGCGGCGTCGCCCACAAAGGTACCGGCCTTCTGGGCCACGGAGATCAGGTTGGCAGAGGCCACCACATGGTCGGTGTCATCCAGATCGATCTTGCCCATAGCGGCGATGTTGGGCTGCATGAAGACCACGCTGGAGGAGAGCTTCAGGGCAAGGTAGGTGTGGCCCGTCAGGTTCTCCACGAACCAAGTCTCGTTCTGGTCGGCAATGAACACGCCGGAGCCGCCGGCTGCACCGGCGTTGTCGTAGATGGAGGTCAGCAGGGCAACACCCTCGCGGGCCGTGGAAGCTTCGCTCAGCAGCACCGTGGTGATCTCGGCTTCCTCAATGCCATTGTCCACATAGGGGTCTACGCTCAGCACGGCGTCGGTGCCGTAGAGAGACTCGGTGGCAGAGACCATGACGCCCTTCTCGTTGGTGCCAGCCTCCTCATAGGGGGTGTGCTCGTGGGTGCTGTCGCAGTCCGGGCAGACACCCAGACCGTTGTCGTCCCGGCGGGCGGTGTAGCGGTAGCTGTCGTGGGTGAAGGTGTAGGTAAAGCCGTAGCAGCCCTCGTACACCTCGCCCGCGGTGTGCTTCCCGGCGGGGCTGATGTTGAACAGCTTGTTGTAATCGTTAGTGCCCAGATCCTCGATCCGGCCAAACATGGTGGTGCCATCCTCGGTGAGGTCGCTGCCGACATAGAGTGCCGTGCAGGCGAAGGCGGAAGGAACCACGGCAAGCGTCATCGCACAGGCGATGAAAGCCGCAGCAATTTTCTTCTTCAAAGACATAATAGTATCGATCCCTCTCTTGTTGATTGTCGGCATTTCGTCGGCGGGTGTTATAATACACCCATTTTAATGAAAATGCAAGTATTTTCCAGAAATTTTAGCATATATTCATTTTTGTACGGTATATATTCATACTGCGTTTTTCATCTGCCCCTCCGTGAGCGCAAAAAACCGCCCCGGCTTCCTCTTTCGGAAACCGAGGCGGTTCGTTTGCGTTATTTGTGTCGGTTCAGGCCCTTACGCGATTACTTGCGGGGGTTCTTGATCGCAGCCTGGGCGGGTGCCAAAATTACAGAGTATTGGGATTTACGGTGGTATGCCGTTTTTATTTTAAGTAGGCTATAAAACACATGATATTGAGCCTGGCAGCAGACTTTGTGTTTCAAGCACCGGTATAGCAGACTAACACTTAGCACGAAATCACTTCTTCATCCAATGCTTGAGCCAGTATTCATAGACCCCAACATATTCCCGATAGAGCCCTGTTTTGTCCGGCGTACAAAACAACTGCCATGCCTGCTGAAGAAATGGCTTTGACCATTCACCTATGGGCTTTTTGGCTTTCAGAAATCTTACCAACTGACTGTAAGCAGTTTCACGATTTTGCGGTAAGTAGGCCGCTTCACTGTTCAGGTTGAGCTTGTCGGAAAGTTCCTTGTTAAGTTCCGTGTCGGTTGATCCTATCTCACCATTTCTTTGGTAGAAGATTGTATCCATCTGAGCTTCATCCAGCGGATTCAAGCGCATTGTCTGCTGATCTTCTTCCAAGATTCCACGGTAGGCATCGCAAGTCTTTTTTGCATTTTCCGTAGAACTCCGATTTCCGGGACACACGCCCAGAAGATTTGAAAAATCCGTAGCTGCCTCATCCGTCAACTGATTTTGCGGATCAAGGTGTTCAATATTCAGATAGTTGAGTTGGTCTGCCGGATCAAGACTTACACGACGCATACAATATGCGCAAAGGTAACCTTGGTCTCGTGCCAACTGCTGCCGTGTACCGTCCTTCGGCATATCTTTATAGGTGATTTTTAACGGCGGGGATGCTTTGCGACAGTTCTTTTTATACTCTCGCAAGTCTCGCGGTTCCGTTTCTGACTTTTTGATATACCTCATTCCGGCCACTCCATTTGCTCGATTTCCAGACTGCTTCTGGCCTCATAGACGGACGGATCATCATATCCCAAAATCTGTTCCAGATTTCCCAGCACCTCTTTGGCTTTTGCGTAATCCTCCTTATGGAGAAGCTCCGAGAATTTATCAAAGAGCTTTTCAATTTCAATCGGACGATCTCCAACCAGCAGGATGCTTCGCAGAACAGTGTTTACATCCTTGCCATAGGCAGAATCGATTTGTGTTGCACTGCCCTCATGTTTCAGCAGAATAAGATTTGCATCCTTATAGGAAGTAATCACTTCCGGGGAATGCGTGGATACAATAAACTGAATATTGGGAAAAACCGTTGTCAAATCATTCAGGATTCGCTTTTGCCAGCCGGGATGCAAGTGCAATTCAATCTCATCAATGATGATGATACCGGGTGTTTCCAAAACAGAATCGCCGAGCTGAGGATTCAAAACAGCCATCCGGTGCGCAATATCTGCTACCATATTCAGCACAGACCGGTATCCATCACTCATCTCAGACATCGGATGAAGCTCATGTTCACCATTCCGATTAACGTATTCAACAACAATCGCCCGATACCTCTGGCGATATTCCACCTTAACGCGCTGCGTTTCATCATGGTCGATCAAATCCGCAAAGCAGCATTCCAACGCCCGCTGGACTGCACTCACCTGCGGAATAGGTCCTTCCTGACTGACAAGGAGAGTCATGTCGCTGAACCACTCCATAAGCTGCTTGTCCGTGGCCTGCTCTGCGATGCAGTCCTGATAGCCTTCAAAGCGGGACTTCAGCTTCTGTTTTTCCTTCTGTTTCGCCTGCTTTTGTGCCCACAGGCGGCCCGTACCATAGTAAGCAATGAGCGGAAGTACCGTTTGCGAAGAAGGAAGTGCTGCTTCTTTTTGAAGTTCAGATGCAATTTTTTTCAGATCCGATGCAGCACCATAGGTAGTGTTGGATTTTGGTCCACTCAGAGAGCGAGACCATGTACAAGCATTACCGTTTATAACACCCTGACAGGACACCTCAACCGGATAAACTTCGCGCTGCTGATAAATTTTATTGGTTTCATACGCCACATGGCGAACGTCTTCCGTTTTGATACTGCGAGGAGAAGCATAGTCAATTCCAAGGAAGAAAGTGCTGGCAGCGGTCAATGCCCCCATAAGCAGAGAACTTTTTCCACTGCCATTGTTGCCGATCACAATATTCATTTTAGGATTCAGCGGAATCTCGGCATTTTCAAAGTTCCTGAAATTCTTCAAGGTCAGATTGTCAATACGCATAGCTGCTTCCTTCCAAAATCCAGATTTCATGCGAATTGATAGGCCGAGCACCCGGTGATGGGCATAATCCCCTATCATAAGTTGATTTTATCACATATCTTTTGGTGTTTCAATCGAAATCAGGCTGATCTTCTTTGGCAGGCGGCGAAGTCTGATACGTGTTGGCAAAAACCATATCCTGAATCCACCTACAGAGTGCCGGGTTTTCATTCACTGCCTTATACAGTTCAATCGTTGTACTCATGGAATCGAGAATCGCCTGCATCGTTGCACGGTCGCTTTCAACACGAGCATTCCGTGCATCTGAGTTTTTTATAGCATTCTGATAGGCTTCGTCTTTACTGACGATGGCGGGCAGATCAGCAACCTGCTTTTTTACCATAGCAACCGAAAAACATCAATCTCAGAATTTCATTTCAATTCGTCAAAAAAACTCACTTTCAGCTGTCACACAAACTGAAATGCAATCGGCATCAGTTCTTCCATGCTGTGCACCACATCACCGGTGTTCAGGACTTTTATATCCACCGGGAATTTTTTCTTACCAAAGTCCATGAGATGCCGCAGGTTGATGGTCAAGTCCTTCTTTTTCGCCAGCTTCAGAATGAAGGGTGCGCAGTTGTCACCGCAAGTTGAGGCATTGAATACCTTTTCCGGGTCGTTTGCCATCAGCAACAGCGTTTTCGTGCCTCCAGACAGTTTTTCCGGCGAGATGCCCCCCAGAACCGGGCTTTCCACCGCATGAGGGCCTTTGACATCGGACTTATCAATTTTCTTGATGACCTCTTTGGCAAAGTCAGAAGTCAGCCACTCGTCCTCGTAGGTATAGTTAAAATAGACCGAAGTATTGTAGACAGCCTCCGGCATATCTCCAAAGTAGATGTTCAGCATGGTATCACCTCGCAGATGTGAGTCATTTGCTATTATTGTACCTTCTTTCCACTCACAAAACAAGACACAAAATGCCCGTTGGCTCTTGATAAAGAAAAACAGACCTGTCTGATCGGACGAAAACCACCCCAAATGTCAAAACTGGATTTATTGCGGTCTGTAATGATTTTTTCATTCGGCATAATGAATTTGAAGGGCAGAGGTAGGAAATATGCTGCCTTTGATCAAATCGCCCTATAAGAAATCCCAAAAAGCAGTTTATTATCATCCTATTATCGCAAGTCAAGAAATTAGTGCAACATTCAAACAGCATATTTGCGATATGCAATTCAACGTTGTTGCTGTTGCATTAAAAAGTTGAATTGCTATAGATTTCGATCTATGGATAACAGTGTCATAAATCACCAGATAGAATGCTATGCGTTTTTATAGTAGTTGTTCCTCCCGATCAATTTCTATTTGATTCATAACATCCTGATAAATCACAAAAAGAGGTGTTTTTTATGACAATGGCAAAGAAGCTCCCACTTTTAGCACCTTCCATTCATACGTTTGAAGTGAATGGAACGTACACGGATTGCGAAGCGAAGCGTACTGTATTTATGGCAATTCAAAAAATGGTATCCGCTGGAAAATACTATCGGATTCCGTATCATGGCTCCTCGAAAAAAGGCTACTCTTATAAAAGAAAAGATGGCGGTTTGACCATCACATTGACAGATTATCCAGATTTTAAGAAGCGATACATAACGTTATCTGGTGTGAACCTCGCTCGGATTGCAGGTGATCCATCTCGTTTAAGTTTAACAGACTTATCACCAGAAGGTTTGGTCATGCAAGAGCAGGCATTTCTGGATGAATTGGAGCAGCTTGGACTCCTTGAAATTGAGGATTCTGTTAAATGGAAAATGCATCGGTTGGATATTACACAAGACTTCTATGTGAAATGCGATCCCTCGCTGATGATAAAAATTATTCGCTATGCAGGAAGCGTTGACCCGTACAGAAAAGGTCGCGCACTACACTATAACCAGCACAATGAGATCCGAAGCTGTAAATTTGAAAAAACGTGGTACGATTTTGCACTCTATGACAAGCATCAGCAGCTCTTGAATTGTGAAAAGGAGAGCTATCCAATTTCTCCAGATGATTTGGAACGCTCAAAAAATCTGGTCCGATATGAAATTCAATTAAAGCGCCCCAGTCTGAAAGAATTTGAGCACGATAAGTTGGAATCGAAATCTTCAAAGTTCCGGTTTGAAAATCATACGCTGTTTCATTATTTTGACAAAATCAGCGATGATATTCCGCTCTTTCTATATCGGTATGCCGTCGATTATTTTGGTAAGCATTCGTGGTATAACGTTCCAACTGCCCTGAAAGCCGTACAAACGAGCAACCTTGATGACGATACCAAGGAACTTGTCGCTGCGTACATCGAAGCGCAGGATGAGCCGGAACCGACCGATAAGATACATCATAAAAAGAAAATCGCAAAGGCTTTGGAAAAAATAGAGATCAACGACGTGATCATCCCTTGTCGCATCCTGAACGATCGTCAATGTGGCAGATTTCCATGTGCGCCCTTATGCACAAGGGTACAAGGGCTTTGAGCGAACAAAAAATGATCCGTGCAAAACAGAACGAAAATTCATCAGAATCACAAGAATGGAGTTGATTTTCAATGCTAGACAACTATCCCGATGTCCTGAGCTTCCGGCAGGTCATGGAAATTACGCATGTTGGCAGAAATCTACTGCTGCGTCTTCTGAACAGCGGCGAAATCCCTGCCTTCAAGATGGGAAAACTCTGGAAGGTTTACAAACAAGACCTGATTCAGTATATGAGCCAATGTCAGTAAACCATATCCTTCGTTTGGGGCAAAAAGAATCCCGTTGGACTCCGCAACAGGAATCCAGCGGGATTCAATCTTATTGATTTTTAATGCACTTGCTCCTTACTTAGTTGAAGATCATGTCCGCATTATTCTTCTCTGCAAGAGCAAGAACTTCATCTACATAATATCCGGCCTCATCATCTGTTTCCATTCCAGTCGGCGCATTATTATAGATACTATCATAATCCTTCAAGCGTTCACTTCCAAAAATGCCCTCGTAAAAGTCCAGATAATCGCCAAACTGTTCCCATGCAACCAGATAGCCATATCTTCCCCAGCACCGATATACATCGCTATACATTGCGTCTTGCCATGCCGAATAAAAAGCATTCTCTCCGTAGCTCCGGAACTCTGCTTTTTGTTCTTCTGTCATATTTCCACTTGTATAATCACCAATAGAGATATAGATATCTTCAGCCAGACTGTTTTGGTGGATCTCATATCCAGTGCTATCAGACTCTGTCTGATTTTGTGTATACTCCTCCGGTTCATCGTATACCGTACTTTCTGCAACACTCACCGTTTCGCTCTCAGGTTCTGCCATGCTGACGCTGGAAGATGAATCCGCAAGAGCATCATCCAGTGCATTTTCCAGTTCATCGAATGCACTGTCCAGCGCATTGCTGCTGGCAAGGCCGTGAGATTCCCGGTAGCTGTCGTTCAGAGCTGAGATCACGCCAAGCTGTTCCAAGGTATTCATGGTATCGCCGTTCCATGTCATCCGGTCGATGCCAAAGGTTTTATCGCTGTTCAGCTTAAAATAAATGCTGATTTCGATTTTCTCACCGGTCTGCGTATTCTGCCCGATGCCGGTATAGCTGACATAAGTCACGCCGTTCTGCTCGTAGTTGTCCCACTTGCCGTCCGTAAAGAAATCGTCCAGCACCTCGCCTACCGTGGCTTCTGCCGGGAACAGGTTCAGATAGCTGTCCGAGATACATTTGGAGCGGGCACTATCCGAATAGAACGTAGTATAGAGCACATACGCTGCGAATGCAACAAATGCCGCTGTAATCGCCAGTTCAATGACCAGAGGCATCTTGTGTGCGCTGAACAGCTTCCGGACTGCCGCCTTTTCTTCTTCCACCTGCTCTGCAGAGATTTTTTCAGGGTACAGGATGGCGATCACCTGCGACAGCAGAACGCTGCTGAAAACTGCATACAGGTATTCTTTTTTACTGCTTTTGGATGGTTTGGTCAGGATGGTCATTTTCAGACCATCGGCTGTGTTTTTCAGCTGATAGGTACCACGCTTTTTGCTGTAAAAGGTCATGGCATCCGCAGTATCCGTAACCTGTTCAACGTCCAGGTTGGCAAATCCACGGCGGATGCGATCTACGGCTTCTTCCCAGCTCATTCCTTCCGGCAAAGGCAACTGGCCTCTGTCATGCTCCGGGCCGTATACTTTTTTGTAGACATCATCCCGGAAGCCGAAGTAGATCACCGCGGCGATCAGAAGCCCCAAAAGGACGGATACCACTCCGGCACCGGTTGCAACACCTGTCACCACGCCCAAAACGAACCCCAGCAGCAGCCAGATCTTTAAGGCATCCAATGCAATGCTTCTGCGGGCAGCTGCGGTAAACAGCAGATGAAAGCCGCTCAGATTTTTGGATTTTCCTTTAGCTTTTTTAGCCTCTGCACTGCCATCATAGATTTCAAACCGTTCTTTCATGATGTTTCCTCCTATCTCAATGGATGCGTAACCTTCTTCCGTTCGGAATGATTCAAATGAATCATTTTGATGCTTTTATTATAAAGCGTTGATTGGACACCAATATTGTCCATCCGGCAAACTTCCATTCGAATTTTTCTATAATATAGCTTTGCATAGAAAAACCGCCCCGGCTTCCTGCTATGGAAACCGGGGCGGTTCGTTTACTTTATGGGTGCTTTTTCAGGCACTCAATGCCTACCAACTGGCATTCAGTTTTTGAAATTTTAGTCATATCTGTATTTAGAGGACTTTCCGTACACTTTTCGGAGTGATTTTTTCAGGCTGACCACCGTTTCTTTGATGATTTTTGCTTCATCGGCAGAGCAATCTGCAAGCTGTTCGGTCATCCAGCTGTCAAACACCGGCTTTGCCTTTTTGATCTCGATACACAGCAACTCATCCGCCGAGCAGTCCAGCGCGTTGATGATGTCGATCAGCGTTTTCAGGCTGGGCACGGAGTTGCCTGTTTCGATATGACTGATATGCGTGACCACCACGCCGACCTCATTGGCCAGCTGCTCCTGCGTCATGCCTTTTGCCAGGCGGCAGGCACGGATGCGTTTTCCGATGTCGGCGTAGTCCACCATAGTACAAGTACCCTCCGTTTTGTGAAGTGATACTTGTATTGTATGTGCAATCGACCAGGATTGTAATAACCTGAAAGTGCAGTGGACTCAAAAGGAAAACCCCACTCAAAAATTTGCGTTCAGACTTTCTGTAACTTGCTCCACCTTCTGATACTGTTCTTTGAGTCCTGTTGTGTTGATCGTATTCATTGCATCTTCCTCTTCGCTCTTCTGGACCAGTTCCACCTTGCACATATCATATAGGAGTTTCACGAGCAGCGCCGTATTGTTCACCAGCTGCTTTTCCGGTTCTGTATACCAGTCCCAATCTGCACGTCCCTGCATGACCACCATCCATTTCAACTTTTCCATGTGCTCATGGTACATGCTGCCTACTTCGTCCAGTTTTCGCCCGTAACGGTTTGCTGTTCCCTGCAAGTCTAACAGATAATTGCAGATTTCCTCTGTCTGCTGCGTTTCTTTTTCGATTTCCTTCTGTGCCTTCTTGGCGTCTGAAGAGATTTTACCTCCAGCGATACCAAAAATCACACCGCCGATCAGCAGACCGACACCCAGGGTTGCCGCTCCCAGAACGGTTGTTCCCAGGGCCATTCCTCCGCCGCCTGCCGCCAGCGAGCCGCCGCCCAATGCTGCCAGCGTTGCATTTGTCGCCGCTGCACCGCTCAGCGAAGCAATTGGAACCCCCGTTGAAGCCGTTCCCAGAGCCATCACGACCGCCGTCGCCGCGCCGGATGCTGCAAACCCGCCTGCCGTGCCTGCGGCTGCGCCGCCAAGGCCGCCCAGAAGGGTATTCGCACCCACCGAGGCTTTTTTCAATTCTTCGCCATCATACTGAGGCAGACAGATACCCTGCTTCTGAATTTTAGCAAACTCCGGACGATTTTTGATTTTTTCAAACACAGTCGAAAATTCCTGAAAGCTTTTCAGAATCTCCAGCTCTTTCCGGCCAAGCTTATCCATGTCCCGGACGCACTCTTTATTGCGCTTTTCCAGCCTTGCAAGATTCTGTTGATGCTGTACCTGCAGCTCTTTCATGGTCGAATTGGCTTTCAATACCTGCGAGCCGCCTTTTGCAATTCCTCCAACACCTGCCGCTCCTGCCAAAGCAGATGCACCGAGCAATAAAATCGAAATCGACATCTTCCCGTCCTCCTGGCATTTCAACGAAACTGCAAAACCGCATTCGGGTCCTGCATAAAATCCTCAAAATTTCCCTGATATGGTTTCTCACTTCCCATCTGGACCAGTTCACGCTCCAGAACGCGGGTCAGCTCCCTTTCTGTACGAGCATTCTGCATTCCGGCGAGTGCTGCCTGATACCGCTCGGTTTCCTGATGGAACCGCTCTGTATCCAACTGTTTCAGCTGCGTCAGCTCTCTTTCCAGTTCCGCATTGACCTGCCTGTATGCTTCAAGCTGCTCTGCCACCGTGTTTCCGACCCCAAGGCGAATACATATTTCCCGAATCACCAGTGTCACGAACCGATACCATGCGATCAGGTTCAAATGCAGGCAGAACGTCAAGGCGTCACCGCCGCTACGAATTGCGGCGTCTGCGCCATCCATCAGGCAGAGCGTTGCATCGCCTACAATCAGCATGACCCGGAGATCATCATGCTTTCTGGTGGGGATGCAGGCCGTCAACGGCCATTGATCGCAGAAATAATGTCGTATCGCCCAGATCAGTTTGATGCTCAGGTCACATAGAACCACTGGAATCGCCATGGTCAGGCCCCAACGGGCATCGTAGCCCTGCTCAAACACTTTTGTTGCAAGAGTTGCCACGGTGTTTTCATATACCTTTTTATCTGGCCCTTTCACACGGAAACGTCCAAAATTGCACAAACCAAACAACTCGTAAAACGGAATAACGATGCCGCTGCCCTTGCCGCTGGTACTATTTCTGCCGCCAGAGCTGCCTGCAAAATCCGACACAAGATGGCCGAACCAGTTTGCCGTTCCGTAGAACAGCTTTTCGATGAATGTCCGCCCCTGCAGTTTCTGTGTGCCGGCCGGATAAAAAACAAGCTTTCCGGTTTCCGAGTCCAGAAAGACCGATGCCCCGGTGAATTGACTCAGCAGGGAGAAAAACAGCCCCACAATATCCGGTGAATGCCCCAGCGACTTCATATGGTGGTTCTGCGTTCTCATTTTGAGCAGATTTCCCGCATCTTTCCCTTTGCCCTGATCGTAGTTAACAGGAAAGCGTCTTTCCAAAAAGCCGATGGCACTGCCGGTTCCATTTCCTTTCCAACCCAGCGACTTTGCAAATGCTTCTACTGCCTTATCCGCCTGTGCATCTGTCCAGTTACCAAGAATGCTGTTGGTCTTTGTCGTTTTTACGTTCGGCATTCCCACCAGAAAAATATCCACAAGACCGCTCATCACACCGCAGCCGACTGCTGCAAGGTAATCGTACCTGTCACACTTATCTTTGCAGAACGCGGCTTTTGTTTCAGGTTCCATGCGGACGGATGAGATATTCATCAAGGTATTTGTACTGCAGTCTTCCATCTATTCTTCTCCCTCTTTTGCTACCTATGTTCACGGAATTTCCGAAATGACATTCACATAGTCTCCCTGACTCCGTATCCACATCTGGATACCCGTGCCGAACACTTCCGCTTCCACGATCCAGCCTTTTTCCGTCACCTGAAGGACCTTGGCGGTCGGCAGCCGGTCCAGCACCGATTCCAGACTCGGCCCGGTGTACTCGAAACAGATGGTCTGCAACTCGCCGCCATACATGAACTGGATGCGCTTGCGCATTTCACCTTCCTGAAAACGGTTGGCATACCGCTGAGCAAAATGACGGTCAAGCGTCTTACAATTTTGGATACGGTCGATGCGGTAGATGGTCGGGGAGTTATCCTGCGGATTTTTGAAATGCTCCTTTTTGTCGATGCCTTCGATGAATGCCGCCAGATAGAAATAATATTCGCTGAACAGGATGCCCACCGGCTCGATGGTGCGTACACGGGTCTCACCGTCGTGGGTGCGGCAGTAGGTAATCTCTATGACATTATGGTTTTCCACCGCCGTCCCGATTTCCCACAGGCTCTCAATAAATCTTCGGCCATGCTGCGGCTCGACATAGTGGAAGCGTTCGTTGCCGATGAGATCTTTTACTTGATTCAGCCGGTCCAGTGGCGTACAGGCCCGAATCAGCTTGTCAAGGATAGGGAACATCTCTTCCTTAACCATCGAGCGGCTCCCCAAAAGAATTTTGCAGACGGCCAAGATCTCGCTACTGGTCAGAAAGCGGGCTAGCGTATCATCCAGAAGATAACCGCCCTTGGCCGAGTTATACAAAATCTCCCGCCGCGGCTCACTGTCGGCAAAATGATTGCGCAGGGTATCCAGATCGCGCTGAATGGTCTTCTCGCTGACACCAAAGTGGTCAGCCGTCTGCTGTTTGTTCAGCACACCGCCCTGTACAAGCACCTGCTGGATATAGAGTATACGGTCTAACCTACTATTGTGCACAGTCCGTTCTCCTCTTTGTTTTTCTTGCCATATAGCAGCAGGCAGCGGTTCAGCATTCGATCCAACCTGCAATCATTTTGCGGGCATTTTCCAGCACAGACGACGAAAAGAGATTCTGACACAGCCGCTGGTATGCCGTCAGATACCACACCGCCCGCCGATACTGATTGAAGCGGAGTGACATCTCCACGCTGCGATACAGTGCGTCTGCCCGTTCCAGTTTCCGGTACTGTTCGGGCGTACCTGCCAGCTCAATCAGAAACAGATTTTCTTCGGTATTCCAGTGTTTTTGACAATTCCGCGCAAGTTCTTCCAGCTGGCTTTTCTGCTCCGTCTGCTGTTTTGTCATAAAATGGCCTTCATCCATGACGAACCTCCTCGCCAAGTGCGGTAAGTACCTTCACATCCTGTTCCGTCACATCCGAATAGTTTTTCATGATCTGTTCCATCGACTTGCGGTTCGCTTCGTTTTCCGCTTTCAGGAAGGTCTGCAGTTCTGTTTGCTGACTGCTCAGCTTCTCGCAAATATCTTTTGTTGCGTCATCCAGCTTTTTACATACGTCTTTGATATCCTTGCACTGGTCTTCTTCCTTATTGTCCAACACCTGCATGGTATCTTCTACAGCTTCCAGTGCTTTCTCGCAGACATCCTTCGCGGCGTCGTTCAGATCGGCGATTTCATTGTACATGGCTCCAAGATGCTTTTCCTCCGAGGTACGCAGCTCATCCAGTGCCGTTTGCAGTTTTTCAAGCTGCTTTGCCGTCTGTTCTCTTTCTTTCGTGCGGCAGACCTGCAGTTCTGTCTGTTGACTGTTCAGCTTAGCGCAGATATCCTTTTCTGTGTTATCCAGCTTCCCGCAAAGTTTTTCAATATTTCTGCGCTGGTCGTCTTTCTGATTATCCAACGCCCGTATGATATCTTCTGCCGCTTCCTGTGCTTTCTCACTAGCATCTTTCGCGGTAGTGTGCAGGTCGGCAACTTCATTGCATACTGCTTCCAGACCCTTTTTTTCCGAGGCTTGCAGCTCATCCAGTGCCGTTTGCAGCACTTCAAGCTGCTTTGCCGTCTGTTCTCTTTCTTTCGTGCGGCAGGCCTGTAGTTCTGTCTGCTGACTGTTCAGCTTAGCGCAGATATCCTTTTCTGTGTTATCCAGCTTCCCGCAAAGTTTTTCAATATTTCTGTGTTGGTCGTCTTTCTGATTGTCCAACGCCCGCATGATGCCTTCTGCCGCTTCCTGTGCTTTCTCACTGGCATCTTTCGCGGTAGTGTGCAGATCGGCGACTTCACTGCACATGGCTCCTAGCCGCTTTTCCTCCGAGACTTGTAGCTCATCCAGTGCCGTTTGCAGCTTTTCAAGCTGCTTTGCCGTCTGCTCTCTTTCTTCCGTGCGGCGGGTCTGCATCTCCTGCATGAGCTGTTTCATTCCCTTCTGAAACAAAACCGTACCCACCAGCAACAGACAGACGCCAACGGCTGCTCCAATGATCCAATCCGGTGCTGTAACCGCTGCCAGCAGCCCTGCGGCAAAAAAGAAGCCTGCCGCTGCCAGTTCAGAAATCGTGTCCATCTTTCATCGCTCCTTTGATCTGCTTGTATCGCGTTTTCGCGTATTTCTGTATTTGTTCCGGCACAATATTTTTCAAGTAATCGTCCAGCGTTCCACTAAATGCACCTATAGTGTCAACAGCGCGGTTCCAATACTCTGCCTCTGTTAACTTTCGCAGGATTTCCGTTTCCCGTTTGGGAGTCTCCATCGCCTCCCGATACGCTTCCAGCAGTTTCTTCCTTAAAGTTTCCCAGTCGCGCTCTGCATCCCAGACCGGCGGCTTCAAAATGGCATTCAATTGGGAATCCTCATATTTTTCCTTCACCTTTGAAAGAAACTCGCTTTCCGTCTGGAATAACAGTTTCTCAGTTTGCAAAGCGTAGGCCCGCCAGAAAGACATCTGTCCGCTCTGCTGAAATGCTTCAAAGGACAGGACTTTTTTTGTCATCACACTGTCGTCGAGGGAAAAATCCCAGTCACATTTCATAAGGTCGGTCATGAGCGACACCGTCTCCAGCTTACCCCGAAGATTCCGTTTCCATTGCAGACGGAGCGAATCGCTTCCTCCCAAGACAACTGCGGCCGATACTGTGCCATCCTTCTCCGGCGGCTGGATGCAGACAGCATCCATTCCCTCCTGGCGATACCGTTCACACTGACTCTGGGCATCATTGTCCACCTTATCTGCGTCCAGATCGGTACTTCCACTTCGGATCGGCATGTCGACCAGAACGACCTTCACCGCATATGCCATGCTCAGCTCCTTCCACCAATCTCTTGTGGGGCCCTTTCCGAACGGAAACCCCTCAAAAATCACAAACTGAGTCTCTGGCCTCATCGCAGCCGCTTTCTGGACAACACCCTTTGGCGGAATCAGCGCCGTCATTCCGGGAAGCATCCGGTAGGAGGATACCTGCCAATCTTCGCCATCTGGCGTGACTGCATTTTTGTCCCCATAGCGTAGCCAGATATTTTTCTGCTTCCATTCCGGTTGGATGGCAAGGTCTGCCATCCAACCCAAGAAATCATAACAGGGTTCTCCGATCAGGACGCGATCCGGTAACACCAATGGTTTTTCATCAGCCATTTGCATAGACCTCCCGGATACGGTTCAAGAGGGTCGTGGTCCGTTCCAGGTCTTCGGCGTGTTCTCCTGCCGGGGCATCCATCAGCTTGTTGTATTCCGCTTTTTTCTCTTCCAGACGCTGGCGCACTGAACGCAGACGCTTTTCCTGATAATAGGTCAACCGCTCCGGAAGCTGGACTCTTGCGTCCGCGATCATCTTTTTCAGTTCGGGCTGCAACTGGTCACGATACCATTGTCCGCAGTTTTCACGCCACTTTTCAAATGCGTCCTTTCTTGCCTTTGCTGCGATTTCCTGCTCGTGCTTTTTCAGTTCCCATTCCAGCTCTTCCTCGTCTACGACTGCCGCTTGACGCTTTGCTTCCATTTCTTCTGCCTGCGAATCATAGAATTTCAGTTTTTGCTTCATTTCAAACGCTTTCAACTTCTTTTGCCGGATCTCCTCCTGCAGGCGTTTCTTTTCCTCTTTGAAGCCTTCCTGATCCCCCACGTCCACATATTTCGGTGGTGCATCAAATTTCTTGCCAACCTTTTTTGTCCAGTACGGGACACTCAGCATATCAAGGAAGGTAGGATTGTCATCACTGTCCGGATCATAACCCTGTGACCGTTTGAATTCGTCCAGCGCTACGACGCCCTTCGTCGCTGCTCCGGCAGCCAGCGCCTCGATCTTTTTAAGATCCTGCATTTCCTGCCGTTTGGCCTTGCTGGTAAACAACTTGCTCATCCAATTGGTCTTTGTGACGGTGTCATTCACCGCGTCGACCGCATTCAAAACCTTGCTGTTGTTTGCTACCACGGTCAGGCCTTTATAAAGCGTCGTTCCGACTCTGCCCGAATTTTTCAATGCCTTGGCTGCACTTCCTGCGGCACTTCCCCACGCCGAACCAGGAATCAGCAGAAATGCCATCTCTGCAATCCTGCCAACACCCTCTGCAACGTCCGAGGGCTTCATGCCTTTTTGCTCCACCTGCCGCATCTGCGGAACATATTCTCCCATGTTCTCGTAGGCGTTTTCAGACGTCCGTAGGTCCTCGTTTGCTTCACGGACAGCCTCTTCCACCTCCTGATATTCCGGTGTATCCTTGATCCCGGTAAGCCACTCTTCGATTTGCTCCTTGTTCTCCTTCAGTGCCTGCATCTGACGCAGCAGTGCTTCCCGTTCGCTGTCCTGTTCCATCTGCAAGGTCGCAAA
The DNA here is from genome assembly GCF_017377625.1 of Faecalibacterium sp. Marseille-Q3530. NCBI lineage: Bacteria > Bacillati > Bacillota > Clostridia > Eubacteriales > Oscillospiraceae > Faecalibacterium > Faecalibacterium sp. Marseille-Q3530. The sequence goes on from NZ_JAFREH010000003.1 coordinate 53,745, forward strand.
ACGGTCCACCTCCAGCTCTGGCAGCTGCTCCATCTCTATATTTTCCAGCGTTCCATTCCATGCGCTGTTGGTCTGCTGCAAGGTACAGTCACTCACGCTGCTGATTTGTTCGGTCAGCTGCGCCATCTGATTCCGGGCTTCCTTTTTCAGGAGTGCCGCCATTTCCTCCGGTGCGACATCACTGCTGCAGACACGCTCGATCGAATCATCCAGATTTTCTTCCATTTCGCGCGTCACAGGGCCGCTGAGCTTCCGCTCTGCCTCTTGCAGGCGTTCGTTCATCTGCTCTTCCCGCTTTTCTGCGCTCTGTTCCAACGATTCGATCTGTCGACTCAGAGCATCCAGTTTTTTCTGCACTGCTTCCCTGTCTGCGCTGTTGAGGGAGTTCAGTACCTCCTGACGCTCTGCCAGTCCTTTACAGCAACGCTCTGCCAGCAGAACGGTCTGCGCGTGGATTGCCTGCTCCAATTCCTCCTGCGCATGGGAACCGCACTCCATCAGCATCGAACGCAGAGGTTCCTTTCGGGCATAATATTTCGAGGTTTCCAGATTGGACACGAAATAGCAATTTTCTGCATCCACACCGCACTTTTCCAGTGTGGCACGATCTGAAGCACAGGTCTGCTCAGGGTCTTCTTCCGTCGGGTTGACCTGATCGAAATGTGTACGCACACAGACTGTCTGCAGGCCGCGCTTTTTCATCTGACGCAGCAGGTCAGCGTCCACCTGTGTCGGTGAACCGCCCATTACATAGACCACACGTGCAGCTAATGCCAGCGACCGAGCCAGCAGCTGCTCGTGCCGCTGAATGACTGTGTTGATGCCCGGCGTATCCAGCAGGATCATACCGCCGCGTAGAAGGTCGCTGTTCACGAACACTTCCAGATATTCCAGCGTGTCAGGTTCCCAAAGTTCCTTGCGCTGGTCAACATCTCGCACCTGTTCCAATGTAACCTGCTGGACACCACCATCCACTGTGTGGATCAGTGCCTTTTCTTCTTCACCAAAGCGGAGATAGGTCAATGCCGTCGTTGTTTCGGTGGTGCCGTGCTCTCGCCCAAGTAGATTATTGATCAGGCAGGACTTACCTGCAGAGTACCGCCCCACAAAAGCAACAAAGAAATTTCTTTCCTGCTCCTGTTGTTCCAGCTCTTCCAGCTGACGTTTTTCTTCTGCCCAGTTCAGTTGTTCCGATGCCTGTTGAAGCAATCTGAATTCCTCGTTCATAGCGCACCTCACACCTTTTCCATATCAATTTTTGCGCTTTCGCCGCTTTCCAGCTGGACCTGCAGCAACGCGCCCTGATCCATCAGTTTTTTCGTCTTTTCCAAATTTATTTTCGCATCGTTCAGAGCCTTTTCTCGCTCTTCACCCTTGCTTTGAATGGTCTGGATGAGCTTTTCCAACTCCGACTTTTTCTTGCTCAGTTCCTCGTTCAGACTGATATTGACGAGATCCTGCACCATCTGAATGTAGCTCTTCTGGCGTTCCCATAGATAGCTCTTCACCATGCTGACAACATTGTACGAGCAATCCTCTACCTTTCCCAGCAGTTCGTCCTGCAGTCGATCCAGTGTCCGGCTGCTGGCCTCTTTGATTTCTTTGGCCTGATTCTCGCGCGTCTCTTCCAGCTTCCGAAGTGCCTCTTCCAACCGGATGGCCTCACGCTGCTGTCTGCCATCCAGAACCTCACTTCTCGTTTCATGCACCCGTGCTTTTGCTTCGTTGACCGCTGCCTCCGCTTCACGAATCACCTTGTCCTTGTCATTCAGAATCTCATTCCGGTCTTTGATTGCTGCATCATGGGCCGCGCTATCCGTCTCTTCTGTCTCTACTTGCTCCCGTCGACCTCCCACAAAAACATTCGCAATCTTACCAAAAATACCATTTCGGCCGCGATCCACCATTTCGGTTTTCTTGGTTTTATTTACTTCCGGGATCTTGAACGCCGCCTTGAACTCTTCTCGGTTTTCCTTCAGCTGCTTCAGCCACTTCTGAGCTTCCTGAAGGTCACGCTCATTTGCGCGGGCTGCAATGAAGTCGTCCTTCAGCTGCTCGCTCTTTTCTTGCAGTTCCTCGACTCTCTTTTCCAGTGCTTCGCACTTTTTATCAAACTCGCCTAAATCCAAGCCGCTGGAGATGCTTTCGATTTGAAAGTTCTTCGGATCAATACCCAGCTTGACCGGTGAACCGGCGCCATCCAGTTTTTCTGCAAGCTCTTCGGCATGATCCATAAATTCGGTGTATACCATATCCAGCAGTTCTCTCCGCAGCTGTTCGTCCAACTCTGCGGCAATGCGGCCATATTCACGCTGTAATTTGTCGCCCAGCTTGGTGCTGTACTGCTGCAGATCCTCCGGAGAACCCTTGCGTTTCAGCTCGCCCTTGATCTTCTCCTGCAGCTGGCCGCACTCTGTCTTTGCCTGATTTTGCAGGTCGTTGAGCGTCTCACGCATTTGGCCTTTCAGCTGTCTGGATGCTTCCATCCGGCGTGTTTGCAGCTCGGCGATTTTTCCTTCCAGGATCTCTTTCTGCTGTTCCAGCTCTTCACTTCCAGACTCCCGCTCCAACATCTCGATCTGTGTTTTCAGACCCTCCTTCTGGGCACTAAGCGCTCTCAGGGTGCTGCCCAGCGGACTGAGCAGCTGATCTCTTGCACGCGCACCATTTGTCAGGTAATTCCACAGATGATCCTCAAAATTTTTCATGCGGGATTTCTTTTCTAGCCGTTCTCGCTCCTCCGGCGTGTCGATAGAGCGTTCATTGCCCCAGATGTCCAGAATGCTCTTGATATTTAGATCACGCGCTGTCAGCGCCTCGTTTGCCGAAATGGGCCAGATGTGTGGGATCTGCGTTTCTTCCGGGAACTGTTCGTGGTAGATTCGGGCGATGTGATTTACAATTCCTTCCACCGTTTCCCCTTCAGCAGTTTTGATGGTGTTGATCTTATTCAGCACAAAGAAAATATTGGAATTTCGGCTCTTCAGCTCACGCAGGAAATCAAAATTGCTTTTCGAACCGGGCTGTTCAGCATTGAACAGGAAAATGCACGCACTGGAACGGCAGATCTGCTCCTCAGTGATTTCGCGGTGATGATCTGCCGTTCCATTCAGACCCGGACTGTCCACTAGCGTCACGCCGTCGGTCAGGAAATCGGAATCGAAGAAGAGGTCTACATGGTCGACACGGGTCGCGGCACAATCATTTTCTTCATCACCGCGGGTGCTGACAACACGTTCAATCGTAGCCGGATCAAGGCTTTTCAAGACTTCTGTGCTGCCCTTCGGCTCACGATAATACACGATACCTGCTTCCCCATTAGGCGCACAGGTGACATGCCGCAGGAAGTTGACCGTCGCAGTCGTTTCGGTCGAAAAGGTCGGCAACGCCTTTTTGTGCATCATTGCATTCAGAAAAGTAGATTTACCTGCACTGAACTCACCCACGACTACGATGCTGAACACATTTTTCTCCACATTGTTATAGAAAACACGCAGATTGTCCGCCTCATCCTTTTTCTCCAGCGCTTCCATTACTTGAATGCTCTGGTTCAGAAAATCCATCACATCGTTTTTCCGCTGAATGTATTCTATCTTATATTCGTTCGTCATGCCAGTTGTTCCTCCATCCATCGTTTCATTTCGCACAGCTGACTCTTGCACTGTTCCAGCTGCTCCACTTCGTTTTCCAGCTCGGTTCGATGTTCTGCCTTTGCCATATTGATAAGCCGAAGCTTTTCCGCCATGGCATCCCGAAGACCCTCGACAGCCTTTTCAATACACTCCTTTTCCATGCTCGATATGAGATCTTCCATGATCTCGTTCATCCTCTGGGCAGTCTCGCCATTCTCGTCAAGGCAGTTTGCGACCTGTCTCATGAGGTTTTTCTTGCACAGATCCAGATACTCACTGGCCGCTTTGGTTTTTTCCAGTTGGATATGCTCCAGTCTCGCTTCCAGCTCTTTGCTCATCCGATCATAATTTTCCTGCAGCCTCTCCAGTTTCTCTTCAGCCCAGCCACTCTCGTTTTTCAGCTTGTCCACCTGTCTCCTCGCCGCTTCCAGTTTCTCCTTTGCTTCCGCTTCCTTTGATGTCAGGTCGTTGATTTCTCCCAGTTTTTCTTCCCACTCTCTCAGTTTGGTATCGTCATTTTCATATTGGGTCTCCATCTTTGGGCCGCAGACGATATTCGCAACTATTCCAAAGAGGCCCCTGCGCCCTACTTCGACCTCCACCGGTTTCTGCTCGATCTTCGGTCGTTCTCCCAGCTGTCTTTTTTTTGATTTCTGTATCATTATGCGCGATCCGGTACTCTAGTGCCTTTTCTTTCAGGTCTTCCTGGGTTTTGATTTTTTCTTCTTGCAGACTTTCAAGCTCTTGCGTCGATTTTTCACATTCATCCGTATGGTTCTTTTTCAACTCGATGATTTCTTTTTTCAGTTGCGCTTCTTTATCTTCCATAACTTTCAGTTTTACGTCGACATTTTCACTCTTGTCGAATTGATCCATCTTCAGTTCCAGTTTTGCTTTGACATCCTGTGATCTCTCGATCTTTTCCAGAAGCCAACTTCTGATGCCGTCGATCTCGCCCACACAGTTTTTCTGAACCACTCTGAAGCGTCGGTTCAGCTCGTCTTCCATCAACGGTACAAGCATAGTTTTCTGATACCCTTCCAAGCTGTGGATTGCATCTTGCGGCAGCCGTCCTCCTCTATATCCGGCAATATCTTCATCTATGTACTGCTCTGTTGCAGACAGCACCTCTTTGATCTCTGTCTTTATCTTTTTCCGGAGTTCCAAACCCTGTGACAGGACAAAATTCGTCAGCTTTTTCTCGTTATCCTTTTGCGCTTTCAGCGTCCGTTCAGCCTGTTCATCCAGCTTTTTGATTGCCATTCGGTCCCGGCTGAGTTCGTACGCCTCGCTGACCTGTTCGCTATGCAGACTAACTTGGCTCGCCATCTGCTTCATCCAGTCCAACAGTGCCCGGGCGCTGTCGCCATACTGGATCTCTGCCAGATTTTTTTCCTGAAATGTTTCTGCCAAAAGATCGAGTAATTGTTGAAAATTCGACCGCTGATACATCTGCCTCCGCATTTCTTCGGTCAGTTTCGGTTCATTGACACCGGCATACAGCCTGTCGATGCTCTGATCTTGTGCTGCCAGCGCCAGAAGCGCAGAGACGCCGCACAGTGAAAATTTCACGTCCGGCGCATCATACAGCACCTTTTCCTGTAGGATACGTTTCTGTTCATCCAGTTTTTGGCGCAGCGTCTCTCCCTCGGCGGCGTTCAGGTCGTCGATAAAGTTCTGGATAAAGATAAAGTTTTTCTGAATTGCGGCCAGCTGCCGCAGTAGCAGCGTATCGCTCTCAGAAATTCCTCGGCGAGAAATGAGATAAATACAGGCATGTGCCTGCTGGACCAGTGCCATTGTCTGTTCCCGATGTCCACCCTCTATACCATTCAGGCCCGGTGTATCTACAACCACCATCAGACGTGTGCTTTTCATCAGCGGCACAAACAGCTCCGCCTGTTCTACTTCCGCTGCCACATCGAGCTTATCACTTGCAGTCGTCGTATATTCTTTCAAGCTTGTAAAATCGTTCAGCGTCACAATTTCACCACTGTGGAGCTTGACATTTCCCTTTCCGCAGCGAGTGTCCTGCGGCGAAACATTCACTAGTCTGGTAATAGTTGCAGTCGTCTCCTTTTTGGCATGCTGCAGCACATCCTGCCCGATGAGCGCATTGATAAATGTCGATTTTCCTGAACTGAACTCGCCCACGACCGCAATGCGAAACTCTTCATCTTCGAAGCGCTTCTTAAAATATCTAAGTTTCTGCTGAAACTCTGAAAACGTCTGTAGTTCCTCCTGATTTTCCAGCCTTCGAATAACCTCAAGCCCTGTCTGCCGAATCGTTTTCTTTTCCATGTAGATACTCCTCTTATTCATTCTCTGCTTCTTACTGAGAGTCTCAATCTTTACTATGCACGGTATAGAGTAATAAATCCACTGCATAGTCAATAACTCTTCGATTTCTTTCCGTTTCATTGTAACACAACACAACTATCACTGCAATTCTTTGTGTGAAGTTTTGTCGTTTCACGGAATTACAAAAAAATTTTTGTCTCTTTTGCACAACCCTAGTATACAAAAAAAAGATGGACAGCTTGTCTGTCCATCTCCTAAAAAGTCAAGGTAGACTATTCTTAAATTGCCAACCTCTTTTGAAGCGATAGGCACTGTTCATCAGTTCATCTGTGATGGTGTAAAGCGCCCGGCGTGGCGAACCATATCCGCCAATCAGTCCAATCACAATCGCAAGATTCAGCACAAATGCAATGCTCAGCAATACCATCAAAAACTTTTTCATATGCTTTTCTCCTTCTGTCTTATGATTCCGTCACTTTTCTGCCCTCATTATACAGATTGGGCTGGACAGTATGGTCGTCCATCCTACACAAGCCACAAAAAAGGAACACGGCATTCTCATTTTGAATGTACCGTGTTCCTTCTGTCCGCTTTTGCAGCACTTCTTCTACATAGAAGTCAATCCTTCATTTCAGCGTCCTCCCGAATCTGACGCTTATATTTATAATAGGTATTCCGGGCAAGACCGGTCAATTTCATGCACTCCATGTCATCCAATGTGCCGCCAAACGCCTTACAATGGATACGGATTTTCTCCTTGGCTGCTTTGGACTTTTTGGTTTCAAAGCCAATGCCTTTCTTACGGCCAACCTGCTTGCCGTTCAGCCGGGCGGTCAAAAGGCCCTCACGGGTACGCTGGTGCAGATCGGCAACTTCTTTTTCGGACTGCTCAAAGGCCAGCTTGATCTGCTCCTTAGCCAAAGCCATCAAATATTCGTTGATACCCTTCAAGATGAAGTCTACATTTGTCCCTGTCATGGCAATGCTGCCGGACAGGGCTTTTTTGTAGGTCTCGGTATCGATGTGGTGCTCTTTCAAGAACACCAGTCGGATGCCCTTGTGGTAGAGGTCTTCGTACAAAGCAACACCTTCTTCTGCATTTCTGGACATCCGGGACACCGAATCGAACACCACCGTATCTCCTGCTTTCAGAACCCGGTAGAGCTTCAGCCACTCCGGGCGAAAAATGGATGTACCGGTGTAAGCTTCCTGCACGATATGGGCAGTCGGGTATTCTGCCTTGATGTTGCGGATTTGTCGGTCAATGCTCTGTTTTGCAGTAGAAATTCTGCAATAGCCATAAATGCTCATAACTCTTTTCTTTCTGTATCAAAAATTCCGTTCGTCATTTTAGCGTTGCCGATTTGCTGACGCAACTCTCTCAAACGATAGAGAATTTGATACTCTTTTACCTCTACGGCATTTTTAATACTTTTCCGGCACAAGTTTTCTGTTATTCTTGCTTCATATAGGTCTTTATAAATTCTTCCACTGTGACACATGGCTTTTGATTTTTCTCTGTTCCTCCAAACGGGGCGTAGTTCCAGTCGGTGTCCTCGTTAATACACCGCCGCCCATCATCGGGCAGTTCCAGCGGTTCCGCAAGGATGATGGTGCCCCAGTGGTTGACCATCACAAAGGGCGCGATCTCACAAGGGATGCCCCGGCACTCATCATCATGCCGGACATCGTAGGCGTACAGACCATCCGGGATGGTATCTCTCTTGATGCGGATGCTGGTGAACAGCGCAGGCTTTCCGCAAACCGTGATTTCTTCGTAACGTTCGGTCATTGCATTAAAGGTCATAAGGCGTTCCTCCTTAAATTTCAATGATAAAAGCTCTGAATTTCTCTTTGTAGAAATCCATTGCACTCTGCGGCAGGGAAGTCAGATTCCCTTCGCTGTCGCATCCGGCCAGAAATCCCGGCCCGGCAAGAACATCGGCTCCATCCCACAGCGGACGATTGAGCGGCAGGCCAAGCAGCTTGCCCTCATCATTGCAGACCAGTGTGACCTCTGAACTGGTATCACTCAATGTGATGCATTCAATCAGCCCGCCTACAAATTTCTGCATGGCTTCAAGAGTGTTGTCCAGTTCGATCTCCTTTGGCAGTTCCATTGGCAGGAGCGCAAGGGCTTTGATTTTTTCCTCTTTCATCGTAAAATCTCCTTATGCCACGTTTAGCCTTGTAGCCTTATAGCAGTCAGCGCACATTCCCTCATGGGTGGCTGCAAACTCTGCCGCCTGCATGATGGAGCCACCCTTCAGCTTGACCCTCTTGATGGGCTGACTGCACCGGGCACAGATGCAGGGAACAGGCGGCTGTTCCTGCTTTTGGCTGGTGGATCTCGGCTTCGGCTGCTTTTGCGGCTCTGCCTCCGGCTGCGGTGCAGCATCTTCCGGCAAATCCTCTCCGGCGTAGACGTACAGACCCAGGCCAAACATAGCAAGGTTCTTCACCAAGCACCGCATGATAGCTTTATTCACATCGAACATGGAGGCTGCTTCTACGGTGCGTTCTTCCATGCCGACTTTTTCACGGCGGCGAGTCTGCGGATTGTAGTCCCATTTCGGAGTGGTGTAGGTATAAGGCGTGGCTTTCATCGCTTTATTTGCGCTATCCAGTACAGGCAGCCACATTTCGTGCGAAACGCCCTCAATCGTGACCGAGGTGTACACCATGAAGCCGGTTATGGGATCATAAACATAGGGCAGACCGTTGAATTTTTTGACTTCATAGCTGGCAGAGGGATACAGCTTCTTCACCTCTGCCCAAGCATACGCCCAGCTTACATATTTCAGTTCCGTGTTGCCGGACTTTTTGACTTCCAGATGATCTTTGAAATCGATAGCAAATAATTTTACGAATGGATTTTCTGTGGCCATAATAAACCTCCAAGAAAAAAGGCGGCAGAGAATTTACTCCCTGCCACCTGATACAAGATTTATGCCGCATGAACGATGGTAAACCTGCGGCTGCTTACATTTTTGCTGTACTGGTTGAAAATGTCCGGCTGCTCTTTCCGCAGGCGTTGGGAATCCACACGCTTGCTTTCGGAGGATACCCATGACACCTTATAGCCCGGTGCTGTGCCATAGGCAGCATCCTGCATTTGCAGCTTGACCTGTTGCTCGATGGCCGTCTTTTCCTGTTCCATCTGCTCGATTTGGTCGGAAAGCTCCTGCCGCTTATCCAGAAGTCCATGCAAGGCACTCAGGTCAGCAGTCTTGTCCCGGTTGTCTACCTCATAAAGCTGGTTGATCTGCTGGGTGTCACAATCGCAACCGTTGGGTGCAGGGGGAATCTGGGGCACAACATGGTTCGTCCAGAAACGCTCTTCCTTATCAATGAGATCAGAAAGCACCTGTTTATCCGTCACGATTTTATGGATGACCAGCTCTCTGCCGAAAATCAGAGCCGCTACATACCAGCAGTCGAAACCGCTGACAGCTAAATAGTGGTCAACCTGAGCCAGATAGTGCGCAGGGATTTTTCCATCTGCCCACTTATCCGCAGAGAACGGCGAAACCGTCTTGCACTCCAATCCAGCTTTTTGTCCAACAATCAAACGGTCAAAGTCTGCCAACAGCAGCGAATGTTCCTCGCTTTGATAGATGGCATTTGCCCGGCGCACCTTAAAGCCCGTTTCTTCGGAGAACCGCTGCGCCACATAATCCTCCAAGTCACGGCCCTGCCGCATGGCTTCGTTGTCCATATTCTCAATGGTATCGCTGATTTTATCGTGGTACACCTGAAATGCAGAACGGTAGGGATTCAGGCCAAGGATAGCCCCGGCATCCGTGCCGGTAATGCCGCTCTTACGGTAGCGGAGCCAATCCTCTTTGGGCAAATTCAATGTAGATACAAGTCGTTTAATGCAATGTTCAACCTCTCTTTCAGCTGTTCTTCTGCGATAGAGAAATCATATTCCACCAAGTCTTTGATAATGGTGGAAAACTCGTCCACCAAAGTGCGGTCATCATCCAGCCACAGGGCATACAGGAAATCCAGAATGTTCCGCTGCACCCGGAGATGGTTCCAGAAACGCTCGTCCATTTGCTTTTCGGTGTCCAGCGTAATCAAGGCACTGACAATGGTGCTTTTCATCGTGATCTCGTATGCCGTGGTGCAAGTAGGCTTTGGAAAATCGGCTTCGATGCTGTTCAGGAACTCAGAAAATTCCCGGACAGCCCGATTGCTCACATCATTCATGATTCGCTCCTTTATGCTGCGGCCAGCACCATCTTATAAGCTTTATCAATCATCGGATTGCCCTCTGCGGTGCGCAAAAACAGATTTTCATTGTAGTTCCGGGTCTTGCGGATGGGGTCTGCGTGGGTGGCAAAATCAGAGACTGCGTTGATAAAGCGCCAACCGTTCTTGCCAACCCATTCCAGATCAGGTGCATTGTAGTAGCGAGCCTTCAAATCTTCCTGCAAGCGCAGGTTGTTCTTCCTCTGGCCATCGGTCATGTCTTCGGTGACAGGGAAAAACTCATTGATGAACTCCTGCACCTTGCGGTCAGACAGATTGATAGTGGTTAGTTCATGGATGCCCTTGCCCAGTTCCCCCATGTAGTTGTTGGCAAGCTGTAAGGTTTCACGGGCATCCTGCACCCGGAGCAGAACATTTTCGGTGTGGCGGGCAGTCCAGATGCGCTTTGCAGTACCCAGAGCCAGATTCAAAGTGTTCTGGCAGACTACACGAACCGGGGTCATGGCCACCTTCACACCAGAACTGCCATCGTGACTGTTGAAGAACACAAGATAGGGGGTCACTTCGTCTCCGGCGATGATGTACTTCTCCGGCAGCTTTGCCAGCATCCAGACTTTTTTGCCGCCCTGCAAAGAACCGGCAGTCTCATAAGTAACGCCCTCACCCAGCAGGTCATCGGTGAACTGGAATGCTTCTTCGTTCTGCACAATGCGGTAGCGGTCAGACACCACGCCCAGAACAGCATCATCCGTGCTGCGGACATTGGCACGATAGCCGGGGATCATAGCACCCGTGCCGGAATAGATGTTGCGGCTTTCCACCTGCCAATCCAGACCAGCCAGCTCCAATGCTTCACGGCTTGCAGGGGCATCCATAACGATACGGCCAAGACCGTGCCAAGGGGTTTCACGGACAGAGAACATGGTTTCAACATTTGCAGACATAACTACTACCTCCTGAAATTTTAATGTGATTACTTGTTTTCGAGTTTATGGGCGATCCAAATAATGAGTATTACAGCAGTTTTCCCGATTGCTTTTGCACCCTTCATCAGAATCTTTACCATAATATCAGCCATTGTTTTTCCTCCATTTTTCAAGTAAAAAGTAAAGACCTGTGGACAGAATCAAACTGCTCACAGGTCTTTCTACAAAGATAATATATAACTGTAATTCTTTCAGATACGCTTTGTCTTGTGTCAGGTGTGTCAAATGTGTCAGGTTTTTATGAAACTCTCTATATATTTCTTTATTTTTATCCCTTCTACTCTATTTTCTCTCTTAGATAAAGCGATAGGGATAATAGATAATATATAATAAAGGTTTCTCAAAAATCCTGACACATCCGGCACAGCTGACACAGTGTTTTACGTTCAAGTCTTTGTGCGGATACCCACGGCTACTGTGAGGTCATGCCACTCATTTTTACGAATTCCCTGATTCCGGGAAGCCTTAAAAGCCTTAGCTTCTTCAAAAGAAATCCTAAAACGAGCCATCTCCATAAAGCCATCCAACGTACAAGTGGCACTATTTCCACTCTGCACTTCTGTCAGTTGGAAATCAAGTACCCAGCGGTAGTCCTCATTCGTCAGCGGCGTAATCTGCGCCACACAGCTATTGACAAGCTCCCGGTCAACATCATTCCTCGATGCTTTCTGCCACTCATCCAACTTCTGCGCAATCAAATTCATGTCAAGAGTTCCACTGCGCTCATCCTCCTGTTCCACATTCTCATATTGAGACTGCAATTCTGCAATCTGCGCATCCAGCCCCTTTCGCCGTTCTGCCAATTCCTGTTTGGTGATGATGCCGTCTGCACACAGGTCAATATACTTATCCAGCCGCTCTCTCTGCTTAGCGATGCTCTTTTCCAGCATTGCCTTTCTGGAAATACGAACCGTCTTTTCCTCTGCCATGCAGCGGCTCAGGATCTTATAGACCTCTTTGACTGTCTTTCCCTTGTCAAATGTGAGATGTTCAAACACCTTTGCCGCCATCAAGTCCAGCTTCCACTCACTGATAGCCTTGATTTGGCAGCTGATGCTCAAATCAAGGCCATGTTCCTGCAAGTAGCTGATGCTCGGCCTGCGTGTACGGCGGTAGCACTGAAATCCATGAATTACAGCACCATCCCGGTTCACACGCCACTTGAACTGAATAAATCCTGCACCGCAACTGCAACGCAATTTTGCCGTCCAGACCGACTTAGGCGTATTTCTCATGTACTTGTGCTTTTTTCCGTTTTCATCGATTACTCGTGCTGATCTCGATGCCAGAATCTGCTGGCATCTCTCCCACATTTCTTCCGAAACCAATGGTTCAAAATTCCCTTTCACATAGATGTAGCTGCTTTCATCCAGATTTTTGATACGCTTCTGCGTCAAGTAATCGTCACTATGGGATTTATTATAGCAAATATACCCCTTATATGTTGCATTGTGCAGGACCCGACTCACCTTGGAAGCGTCCCACGAAACATGGCCGCCTGCATCTAATCGGCCAAGGCGGTATAATTCGTTTACGATTTTAACCAGCCCATTTTCTCCGGTAGAATACATTTGGAAAATCAGCCTTACTGTTTCAGCTTGGTCAGGGTCAGGAACATAGGTTCCGTTCTCCCTGCGGTATCCTAAGATATTTCCGCTGCCATACAGAACGTGCTTTTCTCTGCTGACTTTCTGCCCAGCCTTTACGCGCTCTGAAATTTTGCGGCTCTCATCTTGTGCCATAGAAGACATGATCGTCAGCCGAAGTTCGCCATCGTTGGTCGCCGTGTTGATACCATCGTTGATGAAAAATACGTCCACCCCACGTGCTTTCAACTCCCGTGTGTAGGACAGCGTATCAACTGTATTTCGTGCAAAGCGACTCACTTCGCGAGTAATGATTAGGTCAAATTTGCCCTTCTGAGCATCTTCCATCATGCGCAAAAACTCTGGCCGCTTCTGTGCTTGTGTTCCGGTGATGCCTTGGTCTACGTAGACCTCCACGATTTCCCAGTCCGAATGCCGGGAACATTCGATTTTATACCACTCCAACTGATTTTCTAGTGCGTTGATTTGCGCTTCATGTTCGGTTGAAACACGCGCACACATCGCAGCTCTTATACATATTTCCGCTATTTTTCTGATTTTGGAAAAAAATGGCGATCAAACAATGACCGCCATTTTCCCTTGCAGATATTGTAATTCTATTGTTTCTTTCACCCGTTTCACATACTGTTCCATAAAAGTATAATCAGGATTTCCGGATTCATCAACAGGAAGCATCACCCCAGTATTTGCCATTCGTTCGGAATTGAACTTATACAAGTAACCAAATTTGCTTTTTTGCTGTAAAATAGCAACTTTCATAAACAACAAGACAAATTCATTATCTTCATGGTGCTTCAAGTGAAAGCGTTTGACATCATCGGAGAAAATGCACTCATAAGGGTGATAAAAACCAATAACCATACCATTTCCATTATAATTAACTCCGAGCACATTTTTATCCAACGATTCGTTCGTATCACTTACAAAACGCGCAACGCCATTGTTGTTATCTAATGCCCCAATAAACGGTCTATTTCCGGCAGTAGTATCTGCCGCAACCAACCGTTTTCCCGGAAAAATATCAAAGATATCGGAAATAAGGAAAGACTTCCATTCTTTTTCATTCAATGTCGGAAGCGCTCCCCCCGTTTGGATGTTTTCACTAATATAATCAATGTAACTTTGTACTATCTGCCTTTCCCGTTCCTTAATGTACTGTTCCATAAAAGCATAATCAGGATTGCCGGATTCATCAACGGGGAGCATAATTTTACTGCGCCTTAAACGCGTCAATGTTGCACCGTTTCCGCCCCAACTAAAAATAGATAATGTGTTTTTTATTAGTGGAACAAGGAATTTTGCATTTACCGCATTCAATTTATCGTTCCTAAGCACCTGTATATTTTGTCCTGTATAGAAGGAATTTTCTTGATAAAATGCAGTTTGCGTATCTAATCCAACAGTAATACAATTACCTGTATCCATACCATAAGAAGGTTGTTTACATATGAAATCGTTGATTCCATTGTTTGTGTCCGTGCGTGTCACGTACGGATATTTACCAGACTGATATATCAATTTATTCTTATCTATTCCACTTGATGTGGATTTAATCGAAAAAACACTACTTAATGGAATTGCTAACCATTCTCTATCATGCAAATCAAGCATTGCCGTCACCGCCTTTCTGTCCGAACAAATACCCTTTTCCATGCGTAACCATGTTGAACTCAAACGTCAGATAATCGGCAATGCTGTTCATAAAGTCCGCTTCTGTTGGTATTTCGTCGTTATAGTAGTAAAAGGAATGCAGCCATTCGTCTGTATCTTCAACGGTTGTTTTCACCATGAAACTTGACGGAAAATCCGCAACCTTACCACGCCAGCAATCAAGAAGATACTGCCGTTTATCCTTTGCACGCTCCGTTTCCACAAGTCCCAAATGCTTTTTGACTTCAAAGCCATCATCTTCAAAATTGATGAACTTTGCAATCTTATCTGCCGGGTGCGGTTCGCCTGCCGTGAAAACAGCAATGCAGGGAACGGTGCCGACCCGATAGAAAGTGTCCTTGTTCAGACTGATAACACCCTCTAAGGTATGTTTTTTCAAAATATCCTGCTTGACCGCTTTGTCCTCTTTTGTCTTTCCAATCATAGCGGACACGGGGACAATCACAGCAGCGCGCCCGCCTGTTGTGATTGAATTGAGCAAATGACGGATAAAGCACAGTTCTGAAAGGTTCGCAGTATCCTTGCCTTTTGCCTGTGAATATGGCGGATTCATAAAACCTACGGTAATGCCACCGCCCTTTAGCTGTAATTCGCCGGGGTCTTGTGCCAGAAAATCTTCACAAATCAGGTTGCTTTGCCCGTCACCGCGCAGAATCATATTCGTCGTAGCGATTGAAAACATATCGTCACGAATTTCTATTCCGTGAATTTGCTGCTGTTTGATGTGCTTACGCTCTGTTTCATTCTTCGCAGCCCGGAGCATTTTGTGCATTCCCGAAATCAAAAAGCCACCTGCGCCGCAGCATGGATCAAATATAACATCTGCAGGCTTTAAATCCACCAATTCACAGAATAATTCCGTAATATGGCGAGGCGTAAGCACAACGCCCAAAGCCTGACCGTCCCCGCCCGAATAAGAAACAAATTCTCCGTAAAACCGTCCCAGATAATCTTCACGCCCGTTTGAAACAATCGCCTGAAAAATATTGTCGTTGATATACTCCGTGAAGTATTTCAGAGGTGTTTTGTCGCCCAGATCCTGACGCTTTGTGTTTAACTGCGGTCTATCCTTTATCAGTGTGAATTGGTTCAAAACACGCTGTTTTTTTACTTCCGGGGCAACTTTTGCGCGTTGCAGATTCTTTTCAAGATACTGATACAAAATAGCGCCGTCCGTGTTGCTCTCCAGTGTGTCACCCATCAACTGATTCAAATTAAAGCCGTATTCTTTTTCCCGCAATGCAAGAAGAATTGCAGATACAACAAGCGGCTTTTCATCTTCTCCAAGCCCGCCGTAATTCCGCAAAAATTCGTGAAGTTCCTTTGCCTTCTTCAGAATGTCAGCAAGTTCAATATCTTCCGGCGGCGTTTCCTCAAGTACAAGCTGCTTGTAATATTCCACAATATGAGCTGCTGAAAAGTTTTCAAATGTCTGAACTTCCGGCAGCCACTTATAACCGTTCTTATCTACAAATAGCGGCTGTAAAGTATGGTGCTTGCTATCACCAGCATTGCCGAACGCAAAAACCTTTTTGTAAGTGGTTTTCTGCAAGATGTGCTGTGCATAGTGCAACGCACCGTTGACGGCATAATCTGTTGCTTGCCCTATCCTTTCTATCACTTATCATTTTCCATCTTCCAGTATCTTATAGTCTGCATTGTTTTCAACCTGCTTCACACCTTACATAAGAAAAAAACTCCCCCTGATCTCCTGTTGCGGAAATCAGGGGGAGTTGATGCTTTACTTGTGCTTTTTCAAGCCCTCACGCGATTACTTGCGGGGGTTCTTGATCGCAGCCTGAGCAGCGGCCAGACGTGCGATCGGCACACGGAAGGGAGAGCAGCTGACGTAGTCGAGGCCAACGTTGTGGCAGAACTCGACGCTCGTGGGGTCGCCGCCGTGCTCGCCGCAGATGCCCAGGCCCAGGTCGGGGCGGGTCTCGCGGCCGTCGTGTGCAGCCATCTTGACCAGCTTGCCGACGCCGACCTGATCCAGATGCTGGAACGGATCGCTCTCGTAGATCTTGTTCTCGTAGTAAGCACCCAGGAACTTGGCAGCGTCATCACGGCTGAAGCCGAAGGTCATCTGGGTCAGGTCGTTGGTGCCGAAGCTGAAGAACTCAGCTTCCTTGGCGATCTCGCCTGCGGTCAGAGCAGCGCGCGGGATCTCGATCATGGTACCGACCTGGTACTTCATGTCAACACCGGCAGCAGCGATCAGCTCGTCTGCGACCTTGACGACGACGTCCTTGACAAACTTCAGCTCCTTGACCTCGCCGACCAGCGGGATCATGATGTGCGGGGTGATCATGAAACCGGTCTCAGCCGAGACGTTCAGAGCTGCCTTGATGACAGCGCGGGTCTGCATGGCTGCGATCTCCGGGTAGGTGACAGCCAGACGGCAGCCACGGTGGCCCATCATGGGGTTGAACTCGTGCAGGGAAGCAACGACGTTCTTCAGGTCATCGAAGGTCATGCCCATATCGGCGGCCAGCTCCTTGATGTCCTCATCCTTGGTGGGCAGGAACTCGTGCAGAGGCGGGTCCAGATAACGGATGGTCATCGGGCGCTCACCCATGATGCGGTACATGGCCTCGAAGTCGCCCTGCTGGAACGGCTCGACCTTGGCCAGAGCAGCTTCGCGCTCTTCCACGGTACGTGCGCAGATCATCTCACGGACGGCCTTGATGCGGTCTTCTGCGAAGAACATGTGCTCGGTACGGCACAGGCCGATGCCCTCAGCACCCAGGTCAACGGCCTGCTGTGCGTCACGGGGGTTATCCGCATTGGTCATGACCAGCAGCTGACGTGCAGCGTCTGCCCAGCCCATGAAGCGGTTGAAGTTCTTGTTGCCGGTAGCGGCGACGGTTGCGACCTGCTCGCCGTAGATGTTGCCGGTGGAGCCGTCGATGGAGATCCAGTCGCCCTCGACGAACTTGTGGCCGTTGATCTCGAAGGTCTTTGCCTCTTCATCGATCTTCACGTCGTTGTCATTGCCGCAGCCGGAGACGCAGCAGGTGCCCATGCCGCGGGCAACAACGGCTGCGTGGCTGGTCATGCCGCCGCGGACCGTCAGGATGCCCTGAGAGACCTGCATACCGACGATGTCTTCGGGAGAGGTCTCCAGACGGACCAGAACGACCTTCTTCATCTCGCCGGACTTGACCTTCTCCTCTGCCTCTTCTGCAGTGAAGACGATCTGGCCGCAGGCGGAACCGGGAGAAGCTGCCAGGCCCTTGCCGACGACCTCAGCTGCCTTCAGAGCAGCGGCGTCGAACTGGGGATGCAGCAGGGTATCCAGCTGCTTGGGCTCCACGCGCAGGACAGCCTCCTGCTCGGTGATCATGCCCTCGTCCACCAGGTCGCATGCGATCTGCAGAGCAGCCTGCGCGGTGCGCTTGCCGTTGCGGGTCTGCAGCATGTACAGGTGACCGTCCTCGATGGTGAACTCCATATCCTGCATGTCGCGGAAGTAGTTCTCCAGACGGGTCGCGATCTCAACGAACTGATCGTACACCTCAGGCATCTGATCCTTCAGGTGGCTGATGGGAGAAGGAGTGCGCACACCTGCAACGACGTCCTCGCCCTGTGCATTGATCAGGTACTCGCCCATCAGCTTCTTCGCGCCGGTGGCGGGGTCACGGGTGAATGCGACGCCGGTGCCGGAACGGTCGCCGGAGTTGCCGAATGCCATCTGCTGCACGTTGACCGCAGTGCCCCACTCGTAGGGGATCTCGTTCATCTTGCGGTACACGTTTGCACGGGGGTTGTCCCAGCTGCGGAAGACAGCCTTGACAGCCTCGATCAGCTGATCGCGGGGATCCTGGGGGAACGGCTTGCCCTCGTTCTCCTCATAGATCTTCTTGAAGATGCCGACCAATTCCTTCAGGTCGTCTGCCGTCAGGTCCACGTCGTTCTTGACGCCCTTGGCTTCCTTCATCTTATCGATCTCGACTTCGAACAGGCTCTTCGGGACCATCATGACGACGTCTGCGAACATCTGCACGAAGCGGCGGTAGCAGTCGTATGCAAAGCGGGCGTTGTTGGTCTTCTTGGCCAGGCCCTCAACAGCCTCGTCGTTCAGGCCCAGGTTCAGGATGGTGTCCATCATGCCGGGCATGGACTGACGTGCGCCGGAGCGGACGGAGACCAGCAGGGGGTTGGTGTTGTCGCCAAAGGTCTTGCCGGTGATCTTCTCCAGGCCCTTGACGTGCTCGAAGATGTCAGCGGTGATCTCGTCGTTGATCTGGCGGCCGTCAGCGTAGTACTGGGTGCAGGCCTCGGTGGTGATGGTGAAGCCCTGCGGCACCGGCATACCGGCTGCGGTCATTTCAGCCAGGCCGGCACCCTTGCCGCCCAGCGTGTTCTTCATGGTGACTTTGTCGCCACCGAAGGCGTCGTTGCCCTCGCTGAAGTAGTACAGATACTTTTTGCTCATGCGTTGTTTACCTCCCAATCGTGGCCCCCGGTCCAAATGTCCCGGCGGTCTCATCGTTTGCTCACAATTACTGATACGATGAACATTATCATGTGAATGCTCAATTATTATACCAGAAAATCACTTCCTTGCCACCATGCAAAACACCGAATTTGTTTGATAATTTTTGTGCAATCCCTTGCATTTTACTGAGTTTTTGAGTAATATAGAATGGGAGAGATTTCGAGAGGTTTTTGTTATCTGGAGCCATTTTTCCGTCTGTTGGATACATCTTTCTATCCAATGAGCTTTGTTGCGGACAGCCCTCCGGGGATCTGCCGCAATTTCTCCTCTCCCCAACCAATTTCGATCCAGTTCCAAGGAGGGATCATTCATGGAATCCAGTTCCAATGTTGCACGTGAGGCTGCCCGCGCCAGGCTGGCCGCCGCTGAGGCAAAGCGGGAGGATATCCTGCTGTACCACATCGCCAACGGCGTGAACATCGAGAGCCGCACCGTAGAGATCGACGAGGGCGTCGTCATCGCACCCGGTGCCACCATCCTTTCCGGCACCATCCTGCGCGGCAAGACCGTCATCGGCGCAGGCTGTGTCATCGGCCCAAACAGCCTCATTGAGGACAGCACCGTGGACGAGGGCACCACCGTCAACGCCAGCCAGGTCTACGGCTCCCATCTGGGCCCCCACAACAACATCGGCCCCTTCACCCATGTGCGGGTGAACACCGTCACCGACTACGGCGTCCATCTGGGTGCCTATGTGGAGACCAAGAACTCCAACTTCGCCCGCGGCAACACGGTCAGCCACCTGACCTACATCGGCGACAGCGATGTGGGCAAGTACTGCAACTTCGGCTGCGGCACCGTCACCTGCAACTACGACGGCAAGGACAAGTTCCGCACCACGATCGGTGACTACTGCTTCATCGGCTGCAACACCAACCTCGTGGCTCCGGTCAAGGTCGGCGACGGTGCCTACACCGCCGCAGGCAGCACCATCACCAAGGATGTGCCCGCGCAGGCCCTCGGCATCGCGCGTGACCGCCAGACCAACCTCGAAGGCTGGGCCGCCCCCAAGATGGAAGCTTACATCGCCAAAAAGAAGAAGCTGGAGGATGAGCAGGGCAAGTAAGCCCCTGCTCGTTCTGAATGCCCCTCTCAGTCTCGCATTCGCTCGCCAGCTCCCCCGATGGGGGAGCTTTTGCCGTACTTCACCGTACAGTATAAGACCTCGCCCATTGACAGACTCCCCCGGCCGGGGGAGGTGGCACGTTAGTGCCAGAAGGGGACAGGGTGGCATTGCGAAGCAATGACGGAGAGGGTTCTTTTTCGTCGCTTTACGATTTTTCACTCTAAATGTATATCTTTTTACGCGCACGTATGTTATACTAAGAACTTGCTTTCAGAGCAAAAATAAAACAGGAAAAGGCAAATCATCTATGAATGCAAATGACATCTGGCTGATCGCCGGTCTGGGCAACCCGGAGTCCAAGTACGACGGCACCCGCCACAATGCCGGTTTTGCCGCGCTGGACCATCTGGCGGGCAAGTGGGGCATCGCGGTCAGCAAAACCAAATTCCAGGGCCTGTGGGGCCAGGGCGAGGTGGACGGCCACAAGGTCGTGCTGCTCAAGCCCCTGACCTACATGAACCTTTCGGGCGACTCCATCGCCCCGCTGGCCGGCTTCTTCAAGATCCCGGCCGACCACGTCATCGTCCTGTGCGACGACATCACCCAGGCCCCCGGCAAGCTGCGCATCCGGCCCTCCGGCTCGGCAGGCGGCCACAACGGCCTGAAGAGCATCATCGCCCGGCTGGGCGGCGAGAACTTTCCCCGCATCCGCATCGGTGTGGGTGCCAAGCCCCGCCCCGACTACGATCTGGCCGACTGGGTGCTGGGCAAGTTCCCGCCCGACGACGTCAAGGCCATGACCGACCGCTACCCCGATCTGGAAGCGGCCGCCAGGCTCATCATGGACGGCAAGCTTGGGCTGGCACAGAGCCGCTACAACGGGTAATCGGATGCTGTAAACGAGAGGAGGTCCACGATGTACGAATCCCTGCTGAAGCACACGGCAGAGTACCAGAAGATTTCTGCGAGCCTTGCCACGCCCGGCCCGGCGGCGCTGTTCGGCCTGCCCCCGGCGGGCCGCGCCCTGCTGTACGCAGCCCTACAAAAAGACCTGGGCCGGGTACTCTGCATCGTGACGCCCGGCGAGGCCGAGGCCACCCACTTCGCCGACGACCTCAAGGCGCTGGGCCTGACGGCGGCGGTCTTCCCGCCCCGCGACTTTATGCTCCGCCCAGTGGAGGGTGCCGGCCGTGAGTACGAGTACCGGCGGCTGTCGGTGCTGGGTGCACTGGCCGGCGGGCGGCTGAACGCCGTCTGCGTCCCGGCAGAAGCCCTGCTGCAATACACCGTCCCCCGCGCGGAGTTCCAGAAGAACACCCTCACCCTCAAGCCCGGCATGGTCTACAACCGGGAGGCGCTGGTGGAGCGGCTCTTCTCGGCCGGCTATGTCCGCCGCAGCCAGGTGGACGGCCCCGGCCAGTTCAGTGTGCGCGGCGACATCGTGGACATCTATGCGCCCGACATGCACCAGCCCGCCCGCATCGAATACTGGGACGACGAGATCGACTCGCTGGCCTCCTTTGACCTGCTGACCCAGCGGCGGGACGGCTCGCTGGAAAAGATCTATCTCTCCCCCGCCCGCGAAGTGCTGTTCGGCAGCACCGCCGACACCGCCGAGGCCCTGCGCGCGGCCCAGAAAAAGGCGCGCGGCAAACACCGCACGGCGCTGGAAAAGGCCATGGAGGCCGACCTGTCTCAGCTGGACTCCGGCCTGATGCCCGAAGCCATGGACAAATACTACGGCCTGCGGTATCCCGCCCCGGCCACCCTGCTGGACCACCTCGATTCTCCGCTCTTCGTGCTGGACGAGGTGGGCGGCATTCGGGACGCCCAGAAAGCCACCGAGTTCCGGCGCGGCGAAGAGCTGACCGGCCTGCTCGAAGAGGGTGTGCTCTGCCCCGGCCTGGATGTGCTGTACCAGACCATGGACGACCTCGTTTTTGCGGTGCAGAAACAGAGCACTCTGCTGTGTGAGAACTTCCTGCGCGGGATGAACGAGTTCCAGCTGAAAGACCTCATCAACGCAGAGGCCTTTGCGGCCCCCAACTGGGGCGGCGACCTGGCCTCCCTGCGGGAGGATCTCGACCCGCTCATCGCCCAGGGCTACGCCGTCACCCTCTTTGCCGGTACGCCCAAAGGCGCGGCGGCCCTGACCCGCGACCTGGCCGACAAGGGCTACTCCGTCAGCATGAGCCGGGACGTCCGCCCCGCCAAAGGGCTGGTGCAGGTGCTGCCCGGCCACCTGACCGCCGGGTGTAACTTCCCGTTCGCCCGGATGGCGGTCATCTCGTCCCGGCGGCATGGTCTGGACGAAGCCGCCGAGGCCAAAAAACGCAAAAAGAACAAGAATGCCCTGTCCAGCCTGTCGGACATCAAACCCGGCGACTATGTGGTCCACCAGAGCCACGGCATCGGCATGTATGCGGGCATCCAGCGGCTGGAAGTGCAGGGTGCCATCAAGGATTATCTGAAGATCCAGTATTCCGGTTCGGATGTGCTGTATGTGCCCGTCACCCAGCTGGACCTGCTGAGCCGTTACACTGCCCCCGGCGACGAGGAAAAGGTCAAGCTGGCCAAGCTCGGCGGCACCGAGTGGCAGCGCACCCGCGCCAAAGTCAAAAAGGCCACCGAGGAGATGGCGCAGGAGCTGATCGAGCTGTATGCCCGGCGGCGGCAGGCCACCGGCTATGCCTTCCCGCCGGACGGCGACTGGCAAAGCGATTTTGAGGCCCGCTTCGAGTACGATGAGACCGACGACCAGCTCAACGCCACCTCCGAGATCAAAAAGGACATGGAGCGCAGCTACCCGATGGACCGCCTGCTCTGCGGCGACGTGGGCGTCGGCAAGACCGAAGTGGCCCTGCGGGCCGCGTTCAAGTGCGTCATGGGCGGCAAGCAGTGCGCCATCCTGGCCCCCACCACCCTGCTGGCCTGGCAGCACTACAATACGGTCCTCTCCCGCATGGAGGCGTTCCCGGTCAAGGTTGGGATGCTCTCCCGCTTCCGCACCGCCAAACAGCAGAAGGAGACCCTGCGCGGCCTGCAGGCAGGCAGCGTGGACATCGTGGTGGGCACCCACCGCCTGCTGTCCAAAGACGTCCGCTTCCATGACCTGGGCCTTGTCATCATCGACGAGGAGCAGCGGTTCGGCGTCAAGCACAAGGAAAAGCTCAAGGAGAACTTCATCGGGGTGGACATGCTGACCCTGTCGGCCACCCCCATCCCCCGCACCCTGAACATGGCCATGAGCGGCATCCGGGACCTGTCCACCATCGAGCAGCCGCCCATTGAGCGCCAGCCCGTGGAGACCTTCGTCCTCGAATACAACGACGTCATCCTGGCCGAAGCCATGAAGAAAGAGCTTGCGCGCGGCGGGCAGGTCTACTACCTGCACAACCGGGTGGACAACATCGAGTCCACCGCCGCCCACGTCAGCCAGATGGTGCCCGGTGCCCGCGTCGGCATCGCCCACGGCAAGATGACCGAGGAGGAGCTGAACCCCGTCTGGCAGCACCTGCTCAACGGCGAGATCGACATTCTCGTCTGCACCACCCTCATCGAGACCGGCATCGACGTGCGCAACTGCAACACCCTCATCATCGAGGACGCCGACCGGATGGGTCTGGCCCAGCTGTACCAGATCCGGGGCCGCGTGGGCCGCAGCGGCCGCAAAGCCTATGCCTACTTCACCTTCCGGCGGGACAAGACCCTCTCCGACATCGCGCAGAAGCGGCTGTCCGCCATCCGGGAGTTCACGGCCTTCGGCTCCGGCTTCCGCATCGCCATGCGCGATCTGCAGATCCGCGGCGCGGGCAGTCTGCTGGGCCACAGCCAGCACGGCCACATGGAGGCCGTCGGCTACGACCTGTACGTGAAGATGCTGGGGCAGGCCATCGCACAGGCCAAGGGCGAGCCCATCCAGCGCGACAAGAGCGAGTGCCTTGTGGACCTGCGGGTGGATGCCTACACCCCCGAATCCTACATTGCCGACGGCCCCGGCCGCATCGAAGCCTACAAGCGCATCGCGGCCATCCAGACCCCCGAAGACGCCGCCGACGTGCTGGATGAACTCATCGACCGCTACGGCGACCCGCCGCCCTCGGTCAGCGACCTGGTCAACGTCTCGCTGGTCCGGGTGCAGGCCACCGCCGTGGGCGTGTACGAAGTCACCCAGAAAAAGGACACCCTCGTCCTGCAGGTCGAGACGCTGGATGTCCCGATGATCCGCGGCCTGCTCGTGGCCTTCAATGGCCGCGTCACCGCCGGTGCCGGCAGCAAACCCTATCTTTCCGTCACCCTGCAGCCCGACGAAAAGCCGCTGGACCTGCTGCAAAGCATCCTCAAGGCGATGGCCGAGATCTTAGGAACAAAATAACCCCCTCCGCGATGCCGGAGCGGTCGTAACACAAAACATCAGGAGTACACTTTTATGAAACACAAACTTCTTGCCCTTCTCTGCGCGGCGGCACTGGCCTTTGGTCTGGCTGGCTGCGTCCTTTCCACGCCGGACACGGTCGGTTCCATCGGCAATGTGGAGATTTCCTCCGGCCTCTATCTGCTGGCGCAGTACAACGCCTACCAGTCCGCCGCAAAGCTCGCTTCCTCCGACCAGGATTCCACCAACGTCAAGAGCTTCCTGAAGGAGACCATCACCACCGACGCGGACTCCGGCGAGACCGCAGCCGTCAGCGACTATGTCGCCCAGAAGACCCAGGAGAATCTGGAGCTGTACGCCGCCGTCGAGACCCGCTTCGACGAGCTGGGCGGCCAGCTGACCGAAGCCGAGGAGGCCCAGGCCGACAGCTACGCTTCCCAGCTGATGGACCAGTATGGCGACACCTACAAGGCCAACGGCATCGGTCTGGAGACGCTGCAGCGCTTCGAGCGCATCCTGCTCAAGAGCACCGACCTGCTCGACCTCGTGTACGGCACCAACGGCGAGACCCCGGTTTCCGACACCGACCTGACCAGCCATCTGGAGAACAAGATGTACAAGCTGGCCTATTACAGCATCCCGCTCTACAACTCCAGCACCTACGCTTTCGCCGATGACGACCAGAAGGACACGATGCTCCGCCTGGCACAGGCTGCTGTGGACAGCTACAACGCCTCCGCTCCGGCAGATGCGGTCAGCCAGTTCACCGCCTTCCATGAGGTGTCCTCTGCGGCCCTGAGCGGCATTTACGCCGTGCTGGACTCCACCGTCCCCACCGACGGCACCGCCTCCCTGCAGACCGAGCTTCTGAGCAGCAGCACCCTCGACTCGGCGTTCTCCACCGAAGGCTCTGCCGACACCATCCGCAGCCTGTCCTTCGGTCAGGCCGCCGCCGTGCAGTATTCCTCCCTCTCCATGATGCTGGCCGTCCGTCTCGACCCGCTGGACGGGGCAGCGCTGGACGATGTCCGTGCACAGGTCCTGGCCGACATGAAGAGCGATGAGCTGCAGGATGCGCTGGCTGCCTATGGTGCCTCCATGCAGCACAGCCTGGACAGCTCCGCCATGGGAAAGCTCCCGGCCCGGAAGATCGCGGCCGCAAGCTCGAACTGACCATCCCCTGAAACGAACAAAGGCGTCTGCACCCGGTCGATGCAGACGCCTTTGTTTTATGCTTTTTTACCGGCGGTCACTTGCGATGACCGGCCCAGCCGTCCACGGCGTTCACGAGCGCCCGGCCGCGGCGGCCGAAGAGCTTGGGCAGCAGCATGCGGGCCATGGCCCAGACCCCTGCAAAGTTGTACAGGATGACCGCTGCGGTGATGAGTCCGGTCCACAGGCCGTAGAGCGGGACATCCGCCAGCAGGACGAAGGCTTCCGCCGCCAACGCGCCGAAGTTGACCGCCACCCGCACCGGATGGATGGACATCCCGATCATGTGATGGGCATCCAGCGCACGGAGGGTGAACACCAGGCCCAGCCCCAGGAAGGACGCATACGTCGCGCCGATGGGGCCCCACCACTTGATGAAGAAGTAGTTCATGATGCAGTTGCTCACTGCACCGGAGAGCATGGTCCACAGGCTGTGGCTGGATTTCTTGTTGACGACATAGACGCTGTTCAAAAACTGGTTGTAGCAGCTGCACGTGGATGCCAGCGTCAGGAAGGGCACGAAGTGCCAGGCGTAATAATAGTTCGCCTTCATGATGTGCATGACCGGGCGGCAGAGCCAGATGATGCCCGCCGCACAGCAGAACAGCACACTGGAATAGGTGCGGAAGATCTTAGTGAAGAACCGGGCGCGCCCGTCCTCTTCCGTCACGGCGGAGAGCTGCCAGGCGTCGTAGAAGATGAGGCCCAGCGTCGTGAGGATGGTGGGCAGGAAGTAGCCGGTGGAGAGCAGGCCGCTCCAGGCGTCGCCGCTGTGGCCGTCCAGCCCGTTGCACATCTCACGCACGAAGAACAGGTCCGACGCATTGATGACCCAGAAGCTGATCTGGGCCGGGATCATGGGCAGCGAGAAGTGGAGCATCTGCTTCCACAGGTCTTTGTTCAGGCCCTTCAGCTCCACAAAGTTCCAGAGCTTTCCGGTCAGGCAGAGGAAGAGCACACTGACCAGGTCGCCGCTGATGATGGCCAGCAGATAGCCGTTGGCACCCCAGTGGAACCCCACCAGATACAGCGCGTAGAACGCCATGGTCGCCACCGTGCAGAGCACACCGTCCACGGCCACCAGCTTGTTCCACTGGCGGCTGCGCACGAACTGGGTGCACAGGGTGCGCAGGCAGCTCATGAGGACATAGATGTAGATGAGCAGGCCGTACTGTGCCATATCGGGCAAAAACTGCGCGATGGGCCAGCAGAGCACCAGAATGCCGAAACCGCCCAGGATGGTCAGCAGGCCGTTGGTGAACACCTGCTTTTCACTGTTGCCCTTGTCCAGGCCGAACCGGATGATGGCGTTGGACATGCCCATCGACACGAACGGGATGAGCAGGTTGGCGTACTGGCTCAGGATCTTCGAAAGGCCAAGGTCGGAGATCTCCGCCATGGCATAGGTCAGAAACGGCTGGACCAGCAGGGTCAGCAGCTTCGACGAAAAACTTGAGATCGCAAAAATGATGGTATTTCCGGCCAGCTTGGAATACTTGTCGCCGCCGGAGCTTTTTTCGTTTGCCACGTTTTTCAACTCCTGTACTATCCGCCCCTGTGCGCAGGGCCCGCTTGTTCTGGAGCCCGCAGGGCGATTCTCTGATACGTTCCCCCTCCACGAATACGAAACTGCGAGGGTTATTTCAGCAGCTCCCGCCGGGCCTTCCAGTCCGGGAGGATCTTTTCCACTTCCGCCCAGAACTTCGGGCTGTGGTCCAGCACAAGAAAGTGGCAGTACTCATGTACTACCACATAGATCTGTGCCGCTTCGGGCATGTTGTAAAGCTCCAATGCCAGCGTGATCTGCCGCTTGCCCGGTGTGCAGACGCCCCAGCGGCTCGTCATGCTCCGCACCTTCAGGATGGGCTTCTGCCCGCCCAGCACCTCGGCAAAGGCCGGGTAGACCTTGTCGCTCATGACCGAAAAATGGGCCAGCGCCACGTCCTTTTCGGGCAGGGGCCGCCAGTAGGTGCGGGCCTCGCGGTCGGCCAGATCCCTCTGCGCCTCCTGCACCCAGTCCCGATGCCGCAGCACAAAGCGGTCGGCCTCCTCCCACGAGGAGCGGAACGGGATGCTGACGGCCACGGTGCCGTCCGGATGCACCCGGATGTTCAGGTTCTTCACCTTCCGGCGGGTGGCCTTGTAGAGGATGCCGCCCGCCGTGCGCAGGGTCACTTCCGGCTTGCGCTTCGGCATTTCTGCCACTCCTCCACCGGCAGCTGGGCCAGCACCACGGCTGCAAAGATGAGCACACAGCCGGAGGCCTCCCGCACCGAGAGGTTCTGGTGCAGGATGAGCCAGCCGCCCAGAGCGCTGAACACGCTTTCCAGACACATGATGAGGCTTGCGACGGCGGGGTTCAGCTCTTTCTGCCCCAGAATCTGCAGCGTATAGCCGACGCCGCTGGACAGCACACCGCAGTAGACGATGGGCAGCCAGTTGGTGCCGAACTCGGCAAGGGTGGGCGTCTCAAACAGGAAAGCGGCGGCGGTGCTCTCCACCGCCACCACAACGAACTGCACCAGACTCAGCCGGACGCCGTCCACCAGCGGGGAAAAGTGGTCGATGGACATGATCTGGAAGCTGAAGAGCACGGCGCAGCTGAGCAGGACCCAGTCGCTGGATTCGATGCCGCCAAAGCCGTTCTTCATGCAGAGCAGATACAGCCCGCCCACGGCGATGACCATGCTCAGCCAGAGCCGGGCACTGCCCCGCCGCCCTACGAACAGCCCGAACACCGGCACCATCACGACGTACATCGCCGTCAGGAACGCGGCCTTGGCCGTGGAAGGGTTCAGCGTAATGCCAATCTGCTGGGCCGCGCTGGCCGCAAACAGAAAGGTGCCGCAGACAAAGCCCGCTGTTCCCAGCGTTTTGCGGTCGGCAGCGGTCTGCGGCCTGCCGGTGGGTTCGCCCCGGCGGCGGCGAAGGGCGTCAAAGGCGTAAACGGTGGGCAGGAGCACCAGCACGGCCAGCCAGCTCCGCCCGGCCAGAAAGGAATAGGCCCCCATGCCGGAGCCTGCGCTCTGGGCCACAAAGGCCGTGCCCCAGATCAGGGCGCAGAGCATCAGCATCAGGGAATGCCGAGTCTGTGTATTCATCCGCCGATCCCCTCCACCTTGAGCAGTCCGTAGAGGTAATACTTGCTCGAATCATAGGAGATGGTCAGCCGGTAGCTGGCGTTGGGGTCCAGATTGCCGATGTCGCAGTGGTAGTTCTGGCCGTCGGTGACGAAGTAGTAGGTTGTGTTGTCCACATACTGTGCGCCGCCATCGACCTTCTTCCACAGCGAGATCTTGAACTTCTGCACACCCTCCGCCGTGCCGCAGCCGTAGACGGAGAGCAGCCCGTTCGGCGCGGTGAAGTAATCGGTCTGGCGGCTCCAGATGCCGTTGAAGACGATGTTCAGCGAGCCGTTGGCCACAGCCGTGGCGTATTTGGCGGAGGTGTCGGCGATGCCCTCGATCATCAGCGGGTCGCTGCTGGGGGCCGCCCACTGGGTGGTGTCCTCCTCCTGTACCTCGTCCGACGCGCCGGTCAGCTTGTGGGCGATGGACGTCAGTGTGCTTTTGCAGCCGGTGAGCATCAGCGCAGCCAGAAGCAGCGCCAGCGCAAAGGCAAAGATCCGTTTTGTTTTCTTCATGGTTTTTTATCCTCAAAAATCGCAGAAAAGTGTACTTTTGCAAGGCATGATACGGATATAGTATACCGCATTTTTTTCCTGCATACAAGACACTTCAGCGCGTTTCCCCATTCTGTGCCGTCAGGGCCGCGCATTCGGCGGCGGCAAGGTCGTTCCGGGCCGGGCCGAAGAGCGAATCGTACCGGTAGAGCGCCCAGCCCTGCGCGCCCCGGCTGCGCAGATCGGCCGTCTGCCGGGCCAGCGCGGAACCGGTGGCCCACTGGCTCGTGCTGTCGGCGTTGGCCCCGCCGTCACCCACGCCGATGCGGTAGGCCCCCAGCCCGAAATACAGCGCCACATCCCCGGCGCGGGCCATGCCCAGCCACTCCGGCACGATGTTCTCAAAGGCAAAGCGGGTGCTGCCCGACTGCAGCTGGTATCCATAGCCCCAGTACACCTGCGGGCAGAGGTAATCCACCACGGCGTCGGCCCCGCTGGCCGTCAGCCAGGTGTAGATGTCGCTGTACTGGGTGGCAAGATCGTTCTCCGGATTCCCCTGCGGACTGACGCCGAACCGCAGGGTCGGGTCTGCTGCCTTCACGGCATCGTGCGCAGCCTTGACCAGGCTCGTCACGTTCTGCTGCCGCCAGGATGCCAGATCCTTCTCACCGCTGGCCGCGAACTGCGCCGCGTCGAGAGAGGCTTCGGTCGTGGGATAAAAGTAATCGTCGAAGTGGATGCCGTCCACGGCGTAGCGCTCCACAAGCTCGGCTACCCCCTGCACCACATACGCAGCGGCCTCCGGGATGGCCGGATTCAGGTAGACTCCCTCGCCCACCGTGCAGCACCACTCCGGATGGGTGTGCATCAGATTCGTCTCCCCAATGCTGGGCGGCATGGCCGCAGAGCTTTTCAGCCGGTATGGGTTGATCCAGGCTTCCAGCGAAAGCCCCCGCGCGTGTGCCTCGGTGATGAGCACATCCAGCGGGTCAAAGCCGGGTGCCTGCCCCTGCGCACCGGTGCAGAGATGGCTCCACGGAAACAGGCTGCTCTCGTACAGCGCATCCCCGAAGGGCCGCACCTGCGCGAGGACGGTGTTCAGCCCCAGAGCGGCGCAGTTGTCCATCAGCGCGGCGATGTCCGCCCGGAACGCTGCCTCGGACGAAAAATTCATCCGCGCCCATTCCAGATAGCTCACCCAGACCGCCCGCCACTCACCGGAGGGCAGGGCCGGGTTCGGCGTCTCATCCGGCTGCAGCACTGCGGGCGGGTCTATTTTTTCTACGTTCCGGACAGAACGGTACAGAAAATACGCCCCGGCGGCACAGCCCAGCCCCGCCAGAAACCGTCGGCGGCCGATTTTTTTCTTCCTGCGCGGTGCGCGCCGCTGCGGGCTCATGCGTCCTCCTGCATCTTATACAGGCTCAGTGCGGCCCAGCCGCGGGCGCAGGCCAGCAACACCCAGAGCAGGTTCGCCCAGAAGCTCAGGCCCGCCATGCCGCCGTAGACCGTCAGCAGAACAAAGAGCAGATGGAGCACCTCTGCCGCGCCCACCAGCTGCAGCTGCCGCTGAATGGGTCTGCCCTTCTGGTATTCGTAGCCCAGCAGGCCGGGCCAGACCAGCGCCGAGCAGATGTATGCCGCCCAGCCCCGGCCCATGTAGCTGAGCATCAGCACCACAAAGAGGCCGAAGTAATTGCGCTTGTCTTTGGCCGAGCTGCCTTTTTCCGCCGCCAGGAACAGCAGGGTGATGCCGGTGATGCAGAATGCCGCCATCTCCAAGAAGGAGAAGTCCATCCCGCCCAGCACGGCAAAGCCGTTCAGCATGGATGCCGCCGCTGCGCATAGCAGGAAAAAGTACCAGGTCTTGTGGGTGAATTTCAGTTTCATTGTGAGCCTCCCCGCCCATGAGACGGCATGGGCGACCGCAAATTTTAGAATTTTTCCAATATTATAACACAATTTCCTGCGGGTTGTGTTACAATAAGGAAAACTCTGATCAAAAAAGCCATTCAGGAGGGCTCCATGAACGCTGTCATTTCCATCATCCTGCTGGCGGTGGCGCTGGGCGCCATCGTTCTGCTGCTCACCCGGCGCGAGAACACCCGCCGCAGCCAGTACGGCCCCGCCGGCCTGAGCGAGTTCCGCACCGACCTGCCGCTGGACGAGTGCTTCGACCGGCTCGACCTCCACAGCGAGACCGACGAGTTTGCTTACGAGTGCCGCCGCGAGAACGATGGCGGCTTCCTGCTCCACCTCACGCTCCATCAGCCCACCCAGCAGCCGCTGGATACCCTCTACACCCTCCGCCTCGACCCCGGCCGTCAGACCATCGTGACCCTCATCTTCATCCGGGAATCCTTCGGCTACAAAGAGCCGCTTTTCCCGCAGGAAATGCTGGACACCTTTATGATGCAGAAGCTCCAGGCCCACCGCACAAAATAATTTTGGCCGAAAACGCTTTTCATTTTCGCAGTTTTTTGCTATACTATCTGTTGCACCCTGCTTTTTCGCCGGGTGCCTCTGCGGGCCAGTAGCTCAGCTGGTCAGAGCTGGCGGCTCATAACCGCTTGGTCGCGGGTTCAAGTCCTGCCTGGCCCACCAAAAAAGCACGAGATTTCGGTCTCGTGCTTTTCTTTTTTCTATCAGAACTTATCCCTATACAGTTCTCTGCTCATCTGTTTCCGAATCTCATCACGTCGTCTGTCGTAGACCTGTGTGTAGATTGCAAGGGTCGTACTGGGCTGTGCGTGTCCAGCTTCTGCGGCCCCCATTGCGGCAGATCCTGCTTTCTGCCGCAAATTGCATCAGATCCCGCCGTTTGCTCAATGAGTATTTCCCGCCGTCCCGTTATACTGGGAGGGAAATGGAATGAAACGATGGAGGAACAGACCATGAAATACGGTGTCATCGATGTGGGTGGCGGCCTGCGAGGCATTTACGGCGCTGGCGTGCTGGACCGCTGCCTGGAGGAGGACCTCCGCTTCGATCTCTGCATCGGCGTTTCGGCGGGCAGCGCCAATATGGCGTCCTATCTGGCAGGCCAGCATGGGCGGAACAAGCCATTTTACGATGAATACTCCTTCCGCAGGGAGTACATGAGCGTGCACAACCTCATCCGCAAGCACTCCTATCTCGATCTGGGCTATGTCTACGGCACCCTCAGCAATGCAGGCGGCGAGAATCCGCTGGATTACGCGGCGCTTGCCCGCAGCCCGGCAGAGCTCTGCGTGGTGGCCGCTAATGCACAGAACGGCGAGGCGCAGTATTTCACCAAGGCAGACCTCCACCCGGACGACTACCGCGTCCTCATGGCGTCCTGCTGCATCCCGGTCATCGACCAGCCCTGCGTCATCGACGGCGTGCCTTATTTTGATGGCGGCCTGGCCGACCCCGTCCCGCTGGAATGGGCCTTTGCCCACGGCTGCGACCGGGTGGCTCTCATCCTGACCAAGCCCATCGGGCTGGTGAGTAGTGATGTCCGGGACAAGCATCTGGCACACCTGCTGCAGTCGCATTACCCCGCTGCAGCCGAGGGGCTGCGCCGCCGGGCATGGCGGTACAACACGGCTGTCCAGCGGGCGCGGGAGCTGGAGCGGCAGGGCCTTGTCTGCATCATCGCCCCGGACAGCACCGAGGGAATGTCCACCCTGACCAAGAACCGCGCCGGCCTTGAAAAAATGTACGCCAAAGGCGAACAGGACGCCGAAGCGCTGGTGCGGTGGATGCAAAACACCAAACAAGATGAATCGGTGGGCGCCTAGAGATGAAACCTGTTCACTTCCCTTGACAATATCCGCCCCGGACATTACAATGTGATATGTACATACAGACAAAGGAGTCTGGAGCGGTATCGCTCTGGGCTTTTTTGCATTTTGTTGTTCTGCTGCGGACAGATAGAGGGGGTCCGCAGCAGAGGATAGGAAACATCAGTCGGCCCGCCGCAGCGGAAACGTGTCCGCCGGGCAGGGCAAAAATGGAAAAGGGGCGTTTCAGAATGTACGATTGGAAATGTGATGTGGATATCCGCCTGCTGGGCTGCGCTTTGGTGCTGCTGGTAATGGCACTGCTCACCATCCATACCGGCCTTGCCAAAAAGGCTGTGACCGCAGCGGCTGATCCTGCGCCTGCCGCCGTCGTCAGCACGCAGGACACCCGTCTGTCCGAGGATGCGGGCAGCGTTCGGTATGGGTGTGTTCATAAGGTGTTTTTGCAGAACTATGAGATAGTCACAAGATTCCACAAGAAAAATGGGATTTCAAAATTAGCGACGTTCTCATAACCGCTTGGTCGCGGGTTCAAGTCCTGCCTGGCCCACCATACAGTTCGTACTCGAACCCGATTCTTTACGAAAAAGGGTTCGGGTACGTTTTTTGTTTACAGGAGGTTCTGCGAAGGGACTACTCGGAACAGTAAACGAGCAAAGGCAGGGTATCACCATGACGGTGGTATCCTGCCTTTTGCTTTGCGGAATCAAGTTCGCTTTGTGCGAACTTGGTCGTCCCCCTATATGGCTCACTGGGGGCAATCGCTGCATACGTGCGTACCGGGGAGAGCCTGTACACCTCTGGCAAGGTGTAACACACTAGACTTTGTGCCAAAGTCTGTGTGCTAAGGGGTCAAGCCCCTTAGAATCCCTGCGGAGCGTGTACGCACGTACGCAGGGAACCGGCTAAATCTCTCTTATACAGATTGAAAATCAAACCGGTTATCGTTGTAAACGATTCGTAGAGTATCTTACGGCGAAAATAGCCACGGTATTTCTTGATAATGGTTTATGGTCGTGCTATCTTGTAGTGGCAAGGAGGGAGCAAAATGGATTCACAGAAGTTTGGTACATTTATCGCCCAGTGCCGCAAAGACAAGAAAATGACACAATCTGACCTAGCCGCAAAATTGAATGTGACCGATAAAGCTATCAGCCGCTGGGAAAGAGGTGTGGGGTTCCCCGACATCAATACCATCGAGCCATTGGCCGCAGCTTTAGATGTCAGTGTTGCAGAACTTATGAAATCCGAAAGGATAGATGAATCAGAGATGTCTATCGCGATGAACAATGAAATTGTGAACAATGCGTTAAATTTTGCGGAGGAGCAAATTCAGCAGGAGAGAAAAAGTGTTCTCTCAATTATTGGATGCCTTACAGTTGCCATAATTTTCATTCTATATCTGGATAATATCGGATGGCGGCTCGACACCTTTCTTTTTACAGTAGTGGGGATAATTCTCCCATTGATAGCAATCCTCTCGTTCCTTGTGCTGCTGGGATACGCTATATACCGAAAGTGCAAAGGCCAGTCTTGCCACCAAACCTTTTTGATTGCCCTTGCCGGCTTGGGGATAGTTGCTCTGATATTTGGTGCCTTTATGCTGGCTGGAACTTTGGGGTTAGGCCCTGTGCCTCAGTAAACATAAGCAGGGTTTGGGGCAGGCACGCCCCAACAAGAGCACTTCGGAAACTCGACAGAGTTTGAGAAGTGAAGTCTCGGATGGGCAAGAAATTTTCAAGAATTGAAAATTTGTGGCCACGGGACGATTCTTGCTCTCACGTTTTCCCTCAACTTTTGCAATTATTGTTGAAGAAGTTTTAGGTTCGACTGCTATTGACAATGCTCCACCAAAAAAGCACGAAGGTTTCGGCCTTCGTGCTTTTTTTGCTCATTCATACAGTTCTTTGCTCATCTGGCTGCGAATCTCTTTGCGCCGCTTGTCATAGACCTGCGTGTAGATCGCAAGGGTCGTACTGGGCTGCGCGTGTCCGGCTTCTGCGGCCACCGTTGCTACACCGATATTGGGATTGGACAGCAGGATACTGACGAAGGTGTGCCGGAATATATGGGGATGGATTTTTTCGATAATTGAGAAAGAGCAGTCACTGTAATGGTGGCTGCTTTTTCTATATTGAAGATCGCATGAAAATGTGCTATGATAAAATTGGTAAATTAGGATTTAGAGGATGTGAATGAGCGGCATGAAGAAAACAAAAGAAGGAATTAATTCGAAAAAACTCCTTAGGCTGAAGAATACAGACAGTATCTTTGTGATTGCGGGGCTTTTGATAATTTTTGTAATAGCGTTGTACACATTTATTCTGCAAAGTTCTTACACTAAGACCGCCCTTGAAACAGAAATCGCACGTGACACAGCGAGTGCAGATGCAGTACACAAACTTGTGGATGGAAGAATCGGCCAAGAAGATTTTGATCAGATCAAAGATCAATCTGATGAAAAGGAGCAATTATATAAGGATATTTCTTCATATTTCAATGAAATCAGAACACTGAATTCTACTCGATATATTTACACCGCTAAAAAAAATGAAGAAGGGAAACTCGTTTATGTGGTAGACGGTTTGGATCCGAATGCAGATGATGTAAGACACCCTGGAGATTATATTGAGGAAGAAATGGTTCCGTATATTGATCGGGCTATTTCTGGGGAGAATGTGTACTCTCAGGATATTATTGATACAACATGGGGTCCAATTTTTACAGCTTGCTATCCTGTAAGAGCAAATCATGATGGGACAGGAGAAATCATTGGCGCATTTTGCATTGAAATGGATATGCAATCAGCTTATGGAATGGTTGAAAAGACGAATCATATTTCCATCATCTGCGGTTTAGTCGCAGGAGCTGTATTGCTTTTAATTTGTCTATATACCTATTATGTTTACCAGAAAAACAAGGCAGAAGAGCAAAAACAAAAACAATTATTAATGACCGCCGCTGAGGAAGCAGATGCTGCCAACAGAGCAAAATCTGCGTTTTTGCTTAGTATGAGCCATGACATCAGAACGCCGATGAATGCCATTATTGGATTTACAAACATTGCGCTTCACCAGAACACGGTTTCAGATATTCATGATAGCTTGGAGAAAGTTCAAAAAAGTTCGAATCATCTTCTCTCTTTGTTGAATGACGTTCTGGATTTTAGTCGCATTGAAAGCGGAAAAGTTACGATTTCGCTCGAACCAGTGGACATTACTCAATTGACAGATAACGTCCAGGCGATTATGAATGGACTTCTTTATAATCGAGATCTTAAGTTTGAAGTACATCGAGAAAGCCCAAAGAACCCATATGTCCTTGCGGATGTTGCGCGTATCCGAGAAGTCTTGGTGAATCTTCTTGGCAATGCTGTGAAATTCACAAAGGACGGCGGAAAGATTACTTTGGATGTCAGCAGTTACCCAGGAGCGGATGAGAAACATATCATAATTCGTTATGTTGTTCGAGATAACGGTATTGGCATGAGCGAAGAGTTCCAGAAAAAATTATTCGATCCGTTTTCACAAGAAGATGATGCGAATGCCAGAACCCAATATAAGGGAACCGGTCTTGGTATGGCCATCACAAAAAAATATGTGGATATGATGGGCGGTTCCATTGCTGTTGAGAGCAAAAAAGGTGTAGGTTCTACATTCACAGTGGAGATCCCACTGGAGTTGACAGAACAGGTTATTCCATCCGAACAAAAACAACATCTCCATAGAGATTTGACGGGTATTCATGTTCTTATGGCTGAGGATAATGATCTAAATGCTGAACTTGCTACGATAATACTGGAAGATGCTGGTATGACCGTAACACGCGCATCAGACGGAAAAGAAGTTGTGAATTTGTTTGAAAATCATCCACGAGGCACATACGATTTTATTTTGATGGATATTATGATGCCAAACATGGATGGACACCAAGCAGCAAAAGCCATTCGAGCCTTGGGTGTAGAGCGGTCCGATGCAGTTACGATTCCAATTATAGCTTTGTCTGCAAATGCTTTTATAGATGATATTCAGGAATCCCTGGATTCAGGCATGAATGACCATATTTCCAAGCCGATTAACATAGAGGAATTAATCGATACGATCACGAAATACGTTAAACACGATTAGGAAAACAAAGTCGATAGGGGCTATGGGAGCCAGCAAACGGATCCGTCCGAACTGCGGACGCAAAATGAAATAGCAGTTCATTAAGAAAAACGGGATTTCAAAATTAGCGACGTTCTCATAACCGCTTGGTCGCGGGTTCAAGTTCTGCCTGGCCCACCATCACCCTATGAAAAAAGACACCTCGCCATGAGGTGTCTTTTTTCATCTTCCGAACACCCATCCCGATCCCACGGCAATGCCGCTCAGGGAAGGTGCCGTTCCACAAAATTGCCGATGTCGGCAAAGACTTCGGCCCGGTTCGTCTCCACCAGAAGCTCGTGCCGGGCACCGGGGTAGAACTTGACCTGCACGTCCCGCATCCCGGCATCCTCCATGCTCTGCACGGCCCGCCGGACGCCCGCACTACGCTCGCCCACCGGGTCGGCATCACCGGCCAGGAAGAGCACCGGCAGGTCTTTCGGCATCCGGGCCAGAAAGGCCGGGTCGTACAGCCGCAGAATGCCCGTGAACATGCTGTAATAGGCATTCAGCGTAAACGTGAAGGTGCACCGCTCATCGGCGAGGTACTTGTCCACCTCGGCAGGGTCGCGGTTGAGCCAGTCGTGGGTAGTGCGGCCCTCCAACCCCTTGTTGTAGCCCAGGAACGAAAGCTCCGCCACCAGTCGGCTGCGATGCTGCCAGCCGAAAAAGACCGCCAGCACCCGGCAGACCGTGCGGGCAAACGCGACCAGCGCTTTCGGCTGGAAACCGGTCCCCAGGATGATGGCACCGTCCAGCTCACTGCCCCACTCGCACAGATACTGCCGTGCATAGAACGAGCCCATGCTGTGGCCCAGCAGGAAATACGGCACGCCGGGGTAGAGCTGTTTCGTCAAGACGGTCATGGCGTGGAGGTCATCCAGCACTGCCCGGTTGCCGTCCGGCTCGGCAAAATAGCCGTAGTCGGCCCTGGTCCGGATGGACCCGCCATGGCCCAGATGGTCGTTTCCGGTCACGAGGATGCCCCGTGCAGCGAGGTACTCGGCCAGCGGCTTGTAGCGGTCGATGAACTCCACCATCCCGTGCGAGAGCTGCACGATGGCGCGCACTTCGCCCTCCGGCACACAGCGGAACGCATGAAGCATCCGCCCCGGTGCGCTCGACGGCAGCGTAAAATCGATCATCTGGCTCATAGCGTCTTCTCCTTTTTGCGGCCCGTGCTCAGAGGGCGCCGATCTTCTTCCGGCAGGCCGAGCAGATGCAGTAGCCTGCAAACTGCGCGGCCTGCTCATCGACGGTCCCACAGAAGTCACAGCTTCCCTTCGGGCGGTACTTTTTGAGGACGATGGCGTCTCCGTCAACGAAGATTTCGAGCTTTGCATCCGTTTCCAGCTTCATGCTGGTGCGCAGCTCCTTGGGCAGAACGATCCGCCCCAGCGCATCGATCCCGCGAACGATTCCTGTACTTTTCATTTTGTGCTTCTCCTTTGCCTAATTCACACTGCTTCTCGTATTTTCCTCATTTTTCCGGGCCACGCTGCCCGGCCACAAATCCGGTGATAGGAAAATTGTTCCAGTGCTTCATTAGTATACAAAATAGTTCCTGCTTCGTCAACGCCTGCGGTCCGTTTCGACAAAAACTTCCCGGATGTTTTTGGAATGGGCACAAAAACGCCCGAAGGCAGTCCGCCTCCGGGCGAGAAGTTCCGGTTCTTGGGATTTTTTAAGATTTTTTGCTGCTCGTCCCACGCTTCGAGCCGTTCCGTCCCGGCACCAGAAACAGGGCATCTTCGTCCGGGATGGGGCACGTTTTGCCGCCGCAGCAGGCAGAGAGCGACACGGCGACCAGGGACACCTTCTCCGTATCCGACAGGTGCCCGTAGACCCAGATCTCCGCCGAGGCCCCCGGCTTCAGCACGGTGCTCCGGGCCGACGTGACGACGTAGCATGGATATTCGTCCGTCTGCGCTCCATTCGTCAGATAGCAGAGCGAACCGATCCAGCGGCTCTTTGTGCCGTTCTGGTAAAGCCGGTCTTCCCGGAACGTCCCATCCGTAGCGTCCGTAAACTGTGCGGCGGTATTTTCCAGGTCCAGCGTCTCCTTTGTGCGGTTCTTCACCCGGAAGTGCACACAGAAACCGGACGGCGTCAGGGTCTGCCCCAGCACGGCAAACTCCGGGAACGCCGCAGACGTATCCGGCTCCTGCACTTCCGACGAAGCAGGCGTCCCGGACGCTGCCGGTGTTTCCGGGGCCGACGGTGCGCTGGATGCAGGCGGCGAGGCCGGTGTTTCGGATGCAGCGGGGTGTTCGGACCCAGCTGACGTCTCCGGCTGCGAGGACGGTTCGGACCCGGCCGGGCTGCCCGGCGATGCCGTGGGCGGCGAAGCTGCGGGCGGCTCCGAGACGGCAGGGTGTTCCGACGCGGCCGGGCGCTCAGAGCTGGCCGGCGGCTCCGGCTTTGCGGACGGCGCCGAAGCGGCGGTACTGCCCGACGGCGCAGCCGACTCCGCAGGGGCCTGCGGCTTCTTCTTCGGCGTCAGGCTGCCGATGGCCTGCTCCTTCCACAGAAAATCCGCCCGTGTCCAGCTGCCTTCGCTGGCCGGGAGGAATACATACCCATACGCCACCGCGCTCTGCCCCGGCTGCAGAGCTTCGGCTGCGCTTTCAAGGGCCGCAACAACCGGCTTTTTCACCACGGTCTCCTGCGTCGTCCGGAGCACCGCCGTCAGATGTTCTGCGGCCTTGCCCGCAGCGACCCGGTCCGCAGACATGCCGTCCACTGCGTTGTCCACCGTCACGTTCCCAAGCGATGCGCTGGTGTTGAACGCATGGACGACCTGTTCCGTCGTATTTTCCACGCGGACTTTGACCACGATAAGGGTGCCCTCCTGCCCGGAGCAGACCGCCGATACGCTGGTGTAGTCCATCGGCTCACAGCGGAGAAAGTCTTCCACCTCCGGTTCCTGCGGCGATTGAGCTTCCGACTCAGACACGGCCGTCGAACTGGATACCGATTCCGGTTCCGAAGGCGCGGGTGCCGCCGGAGAAGAAGCCGTATCCTCGTCCGTTCTGCCCGCCGCCGGAGCAGACGCGGGCGGTTCCGGTGCAGCTGCCCCGCCTCCGCCGCAGCCGGTCAGCAGCAGAACGGCCAGACAGAGCAGCACCGCAAGCGCCTTGCTCTTTTGCCGCACTGCATCGAACGATTTTTGTTTCATTGCCTCTACCTCCGCCCGAATGTGTTGAAATGTGTCGTTTTTATTTGACCGTTTTCTGCGCCGTTTGTCAATCGTTTCGGCAGCGTTTCGCTCCAAAGTTTTTCTCCGAAAATTGGGCAGATTCGACGATTTTGATCGTTTCCGGGAGAGAACGCCCCCTTCCGGCCGTTCTTCGCGTCTCCTCGTTGACAAAATCGCGCTG
Source organism: Faecalibacterium sp. Marseille-Q3530 (assembly GCF_017377625.1). Taxonomy (NCBI): domain Bacteria; kingdom Bacillati; phylum Bacillota; class Clostridia; order Eubacteriales; family Oscillospiraceae; genus Faecalibacterium; species Faecalibacterium sp. Marseille-Q3530. The sequence goes on from NZ_JAFREH010000003.1 coordinate 94,228, forward strand.
AACAGTTAAACTAAAGGGTAGCAATTCACAAATTTATTTGCCGATATAGATAAGGAGCGTTTTTTATGCCGAGCAATAAAGTCCGCACCCGTTTTGCCCCCTCGCCCACCGGCTATATGCACGTTGGCAACCTGCGCACCGCGCTGTACACCTACCTGATGGCCAAGCACGAGGACGGCACCTTCATCCTCCGCATCGAGGACACGGACCAGGGCCGCTATGTGGAAGGCGCGGTGGACGTCATTTACAACACCCTGCGCGAGGCCGGGCTGAACTGGGACGAAGGCCCGGACATCGGCGGCCCGGTCGGCCCCTATGTCCAGAGTGAGCGAATGGGGATGTTCAAACAGTATGCCGAACAGCTGGTCGCCGAGGGCAAGGCATATTACTGCTTCTGCACCGAGGAGCGACTGGAAGCGCTGCACGCCGAGCAGCGCGCCAACGGCGAGATGACTCACTACGACGGCTGCTGCCGCGACCTGCCCGAAGAGGAGGTCCAGAAGCGTCTGGCCGCCGGAGAACCGTACGTCATCCGCCAGAAGATTCCCCGCACCGGCATCACCGGCTTCGACGATGTGGTCTACGGCCACATCGAGGTCGAGAACAGCGAGATGGATGACCAGATCCTCATCAAGACCGACGGAATGCCCACCTACAACTTCGCCAACGTCGTGGACGACCACCTGATGGGCATCACCCATGTCATCCGCGGCAGCGAGTACCTGTCTTCCACCCCCAAATACAACCTGCTGTATCAGGCATTCGGCTGGGAGATCCCCACCTATATCCACTGCCCGCCGGTCATGAAGGACGCCCAGAACAAGCTGTCCAAGCGCAACGGCGATGCAAGCTATCAGGATCTGCGCGCCAAGGGCTACCTGAGCGCTGCCATCCTGAACTATATCTGCCTGCTGGGCTGGAGCCCCAGAGGCGAATACGCCGAGCAGGAGATCTTCTCCCTTGACGAGCTGCGCAAGGTCTGGAGCCCGGACGGCATCTCCAAGTCTCCGGCCATCTTCGACCCGCTCAAGCTGCGGGCCATCAACGCAGAGTATATCCGCCGCCTGAGCCCGGACGCATTCCTGGCTGCGGCGGAGCCCTGGATCGACCAGGCCGTCCACACCCCCATTGACAAGAAGCTGCTCTGCGCCAACCTGCAGCCCCGCTGCGAGGTGCTGGGCGAGATCCCCGCGCAGCTGGACTTCTTCGATGCGATGCCGGAGTACGACGTGAGCCTGTACACCAACAAGAAGCAGAAGACCACCCCGGAGTCCGCAAAGGAAGCGCTGGAAGCACTGCTGCCCGTGCTGAGTGATGCAGCTCTGGACTTCTCCGACCGCGACGCCGTCTTTGATGCCTGCAAGGCCAAGGCCGAAGAGCTGGGCAAGAAGAACGGCTGGCTGCTCTACCCGCTGGGCATCGCCCTGTCCGGCAGGCAGCGCACCCCCGGCGGCGGCACCGACCTCGCCTGCATGATGGGCCGCGAGACGACCCTTGCCCGCGTGAAAGCCGCCATCGAGAAGCTGAACGGCTGAATCTTCTAAAATTTCCAAAAAGCTCTGCGGTTTTTGTACGCCGCAGGGCTTTTTTCTTGGTTTTAGCAAAAGGATGCCGCTTCGCTTCACCCTCCCAAAAACCGCCCGGCGGCCGCGCTACAGTATATGCACAAGGCGCGGGAAACAGAACAACACAAACGATCCCCGCCGGAAAGCGGGGATTTTTTATGCACGATCTTCTCAGGCAGGATGCCCTCCATCCCTTTGCGGCGGCGCTGCTGCCGCGCGCAGCCGTCCGCCCGGCTCTGCGGCAGGGTTCGGCTTTTCTGGCCGGGCTGCTCGGCGGCTGGGCGGTGCTGTATGGGGCGCTCATCCCCTTCGGGCTGGGGCTGACGCTCGGCTTTGCGGAGGACTGCTTCGCTGCCTGTGCGGCTGGGGCAGTGCTGGGGCTGCTGCTCCATGGGTTCGGGGCGCTGTCGCTGGACAGCATCTGTCTGCTCTGCGCCATCGGGGCCGCTGTGGCGGCACGGTGGCTCTGGCCGGGTCGGTTCCGGCCCGCCCTGCTGGCGGGCTGCGGAGCCCTGGGGCTGGGGGCCGTCTGCTTTGCCTTCGGCCCCACCGGCGGCGGGGTAGACCTGCTGCTCACCTGCGGGGCAGATGCTCTGCTGGCGGGGGCGCTGGGCTTTGCCCTGCGGCGGTTCCCGCCCGAAACGCCCGGCGCGGGGATGCTGCTCGTCGGGGCCGCTGCCGCTGCGGCCCTGGGCGGGGTCGCACTGGGGCCGGTCTGCCTTGGCGTCGTGTTCTGCGCGGCGCTGGAAGCCGCCCTCTGCTGCCGGGGCCAGGGGAAAGCCGCCCTTGCCTGCTGTGCCGTGCTGGGTGCGGCCCTCTGCGGGGCAGATGCCTCCCTCGGCCCGGCGGCGGCCGGGCTTTCCTGCGCCAGTGCAGCGGCTGCTCTGCTGGCCCCCGGACGCCGGGTGGAAGCGTTTGCCGCCTATGCGGGCGGCTGTGTGACAGGGGTGCTCTGCGTCCAGCCGCCCGGCAGTGCCTTTGGCTTTGCCTTCAGCGCCGGGGCGGGGCTGGGGCTGGCCGCGCTGCTGCCCGGCGGCTGGCTGGCCCCGGTGCCCGCAGACGAACCGGACGCACCGGAGGAGCGGCCCCGTTTTTCGGCGGCGGCCACCCGGCTGGAAGCGGTGGCCGAAAGCCTGTCCTCCCTCGCGGAGACCGTCAACGAGGTCTACGACGCCCTGCCCCACCGGTGCGAGACCTTCCGCTGGGTCATCGACAACGCCCACGATGCGCTCTGCTTCAACTGCGGGCGGCGGGAGAGCTGCTGGAAGCAGGAATACACCGCGACACTGGACGGCATGAATGCCCTGCGGCCCATTCTGGAACGGAACGGCCATCTGGAGACCGGCGACCTTCCAGCCCAGCTGGGGCGCTGCATCCACCCGGCGGCGCTCTGCGCAGCGGTGAACAAAGCCTTCGCGCTCTACCGCAGCCGGAAGGAGACCCGCGTCCACGCCGAGGCCATGCGTACAGCCCTGACTGAGCAGTACAGCGCCGTGGCCGATGCGCTGGGGGTGCTGAGCGAACAGCTGGGCCGCCCCGGCACACCGGAACCCTATAAATCCGGGCGGGTGGCCGACTTTTTTGCCAGCCTCGGTACCCCGCCGCTGGAATCTGCCGTCACGCTGGACGACCTGGGCCGGACGCGGGCCGCTGTCACCCTGCCCCGCACCCGGTTCTCTGCCCCGGAGCTGGCCGCACTGGCACAGGAGGTCGGGCGGCTCTGCCGCCGCACCTTCGACCCGCCCCAGGTGCTCTCCTGCAAGGGGATGACGACCCTGCTCTTCTGCGAAAAGCCCGCTCTGCGGGCCGTCTTCGGGTCCGCCGGGAGCGCCGCGCGGGGCAGCATCTCCGGCGATGCAGTCCAGCAGTTCTGCAGCCCCACCGCTGCGCAGATGATCCTCTGCGACGGCATGGGCACCGGACGCCCGGCCGCTGTGGACGGCAACCTGGCCGCAGAATTGACAGCCCGCCTGCTCAAGGCAGGCTTCACCGCCGAGCTGGCCGCACGGCTGGTCAATGTGGCACTGGCCCTCAAGAGCGATGAGGAGAGCGGCGCGACCCTCGACCTCATCAGCGTGGACCTCTATACTGGCACGGCACGGCTGTTCAAGGCCGGGGCCGCACCGGGTTTTCTGGTCCACGGCGGGCGGGCACGGCCTGTGGGGGATGCCAGCCTGCCCATCGGCATCCTGGGCGGGGTGAACGGACAGAGCCGGGTGGTGCATCTGGCGGCGGGCGATTACGCCGTGCTGGTGTCGGACGGCCTGCTCGTGGACGGCACCGGCTGGGTGCTCAAGCAGCTGGAGCTCTCTGCGGCCGCAGCCGACCCGCCCGAAGTGCTGGCCAAAACGCTGGTGGAAACGGCCCGCGCCCGCGCCGAGGCGACCGGCCGACCCGACGACATCACCGCAGCCGTGCTCCGGCTGGAAGCCTGCGGGCGTTGATTTATTCACAAATAGGGACTATAATAACACTATCTTTTTTGTGGGAGGTCCCTTTCTATGCTACATCTTACCGTTGCGCAGGACGGAAGCGGCGATTACGCTTCGGTGTCCGAGGCCGTGCTGGCCGTACCTTATGAACTGGAAGCCGAGATCGTCATCGGGCCCGGCGTCTACCGGGAAAAGCTGGTCTGCGAAAAGCGCTGCATCACCCTGCGGGGTGCCGGTGCCGACCAGACCATCCTCGTCTGGGCCGACGGCGGCAAACTGCCCCACCCGGACGGGCGGCCCACCCACACCTTCCGCAGCTACACGGCCTTCTTCAGCGGGGAGAGCCTCACCGTGGAGGACCTGACCATCGCCAACGATGCCGGGCCGGGCAGTCTGGTTGGGCAGGCCATCGCAGCCTATGTGGACAGTGCGCGGGCCGTGTTCCGCCGGGTGAAGCTGCTGGGCAATCAGGACACCCTGTTCTGCGCCCCGCTGCCCGAAAAGGAGCGGGAGAAGGACGGTTTCCTCGGCCCCCGCACCTTTGCGCCCCGGCGGGCCTCCGCGCAATATTACCAGAACTGTGAGATCGCGGGCGACATCGACTTCATCTTCGGCGGGGCAGACGCCCTGTTCGAGCAGTGCACTCTGCGCACCGTGAACAACCACATCCCCCGCAGCTTCGTCACGGCGCCGTCCGGCCCGGCGGACGGGCTGGGCTTTGTCTTCTGGGATTGCGATCTCGTCTCGGACTGCCCGGCCGGGACAGTCTATCTGGGCCGGCCCTGGCGTCCCACCGGCAAGACCACCATGCTGGACTGCCGCCTCGGTGCCCACATCGCCCCCGACGGCTTCTCGCCCTGGAACGACCGCACCGACACCGGCCTTGCCTCCTTTGCGGAGGAGGGCAGTTCCGGCGCAGGGGCTGCGCCCCGCCCGGCCTGGGTGAACGAACTCTCCGCCGCCGATGCGGCCGCGCTGCTGGCCCGCGCCCGGAAGCGTTGCCGCCCGGAAGTTTAAGAAAAAAGGAACGTCACGATGAAAAAGCTCCCCAACGCCGTCAAATGGCTCATCATTCTGGCCGTGCTGGCCCTCATGGGCTGGATGCTGGTCCAGGTCAACGACCGCGCCTCCCGTGTCAAGATGCCCGACCCGGACAACAGCCTGGGCATCTACCGTTCTGCCGACTCGTAACAAAAAATCCTGCGCTTTTGCGCAGGATTTTTTGTTACTCTGAAGTCATGATGAACCAGAACGTCGTTCCTTTGCCCACGGTGCTCTGCACACCGAAGCGGAAGCCGTGCTGCTGGAAAATGGCTTTTGTGATGGACAGGCCCAGGCCCGTGCCCTGCTTGCCCGCATCGGAGCGGGAGCGGTAGTAGCGGTCAAAGATATAGGGCAGGTCCTCCGCGGCGATGCCGGGGCCGTGATCCTCGACCTCGACCCGGACGCCCTCGGCAGATGGTGCGGCCCGCAGCACGAAGATGCCGTCCGCTCCCATGTGGTGCATCGCGTTGCCCAGCAGGTTGTGAAGCGCCCGCTGCATCATATTGGGGTCGGCGTAGACGGGCAGTTCCTCGTCCGGCAGCTCCAGTTTCAGCTGCCAGCCGTTCTGGGCACAGACGGCGTCGTACCGTTCGCTGACCTCGTCGCAGAGCTGGCCCATATCGAAATGGACTTTCTCGCATTTTTCCGCGCCGCTCGTCACCTTGCTCAGTTCCATGACGCTGGAGACCAGAGCCGTCAGGCGGTCGGCCTCGTCCACGATGATGTTCATCTGCTCGTCGCGGTGGGCCTTGTCGTCGCCGGTGATGTCGCGCACCGTCTCGGCGTAGCCCTTGATGAGGGTGAGCGGGGTACGCAGGTCGTGGGAGACATTGGCCAGCAGGTCCCGCTGCATCTGGGAGGCCCGCTGGACTTCCTTCGCCATGTGGTTGAAATCCTCGGCCAGGTCGCCAAGTTCATCGTTCCGGCCCGTTTCCACATGGACGGCATAATCGCCCTGGGCCACCTGCCGCGCCGCACCGGAGAGCTGACGCAGTGGCTTTGTGAACCACTCGCTGAACATCCACGCCGCGCTCATCGAGAAGGCAAAGATGAGCGCCGCCGCCAGCGGCAGCACGGTGCTCATCACCTCGCCCGCCTCGGACACGTGCATCAGGGTGGTGCTCACCAGCACCGTATAGGCCCCATCGGCGGTCATCCGGCCCACGACCAGCTGATTGTAGGCCGACGGCTTGGCCGCCGGGAGCACACGGGCGAAGGCCCCGTTCTCGCGGCAGTACTGCCGCACCTGCCGGGCGGTGGAATAAACGATGTCGTCATCCAGCGTATCGGGGAACGACTTCTGGTGCAGGCTGCAATAGGAGAGGTTCTCGTATTTTTTGATGGTGCGGAGCGTTGCGTCCGAAATGTCCACGCAAAAGCTGCTCAGTTCCCCGTTGGAATAGATGTCGCTGCCCAGCTGGCTGAAGAAGTCGTCGTTCGTCACCTTGATGCCGCCGAACGCCCAGTACGAGAGGATCTCCCCCTTTGCGATGGCGTCGTCCATCTCGGACACGATCATCTCGGCCTCTGCCGTCAGCTGCTTCTGGATGTGCTTGGTGTACAGCGGCTCCAGCAGCTGGGTGCTCAGGAACCAGAACAACCCCAGCAGCAGCAGGCAGATCAGGCACAAGAACCACATCATCTGCCCGCGGATGCCGATGGAACGCCGCTTTTTTCCCAGTTGCCGCATCAACTGCGCTCCTCCGTTTTATCGTGCCGCATCGGGGTCGAACTTGTAGCCGATGCCCCAGACCGTGGCGATGTAGCCCCGGCACTTGCCCAGGTGGCCGCGCAGCATCTTGACGTGGGTGTCCACGGTGCGGTCCTCGCCGAAGTAATCGTAGTTCCACACCTTCTGCAAGATCTTTTCGCGGCTGAGGGCGATGCCCTTGTTCGATGCCAGGAAGACCAGCAGGTCGAACTCCTTGGGCGTCAGGCTCACTTCCTCGCCCGCCACGCGGACGGTGTGGCTGGCCGTGTCGATGGTCAGGTCACCGAAGGTCATGGTGCCGTCGGAAGCCTCGCTCCGGGGCATGGTGCGGTTGAGCACGGCCCGGACGCGGGCCACCAGCTCGCGCGGGGAGAACGGCTTGACCACATAGTCGTCCGCGCCGCCCTCCAGGCCCGCCAGTTTATCGTATTCCTCGCCGCGTGCGGTCAGGATGATGACCGGCGTGTTGATGTGGCGGGTGCGCATCTCCCGCAGGCAGGTCATGCCGTCCATGAACGGCATCATCACATCCAGGATCACCAGATCGTATCCGCCGCCGCTCAGCAGCGAAAGCGCCGCCGAGCCGTCGCCTGCCTCCTCGCAGACATAGCCCGCATATTGCAGATGTTCCCGGATCAGTTCCCGGATGCGGGGTTCATCATCAACGATCAGAATTTTTGCCATCTATGGCTCCCTCCTCACTCAAAAGTGTCTGGTATTCTGAGGTTATCATACCGCGAAGTTTGGAAATTTCTGTGAAGTTTGGGTGAATGCTTTGGAAAACCCGAACACATTCAGTATACCACACCTGACCGGTGCAATCCAACCGAATTTCCGTCCCTGCCGCGAAAACGCGCAGATCGTTCGTTTTTTCGTCCGGATTTCTTGACAAGGCGGGCCGCACCCTTTATAGTAAAAAATAGAATGAAAAATGTATGCCTTCCCGGAGGCGTTGGAGTTTCTATGAAATTTAAGAACCTTTCCCGCGTGGAGCGAAACATGCTCACCGGCCTGTTCTGCCAGTTTGTGACCATCCTGCTGGGCTTTCTCATGCCCCGGCTCTATCTGACCTATTACGGTTCCGGCGTCAACGGCGAGCTGAACACCATCAAGCAGCTGTTCGCCTACCTCTACCTGCTCGAAGCGGGGGTCGGCCTGGCCACCACCCAGGCGCTCTACCGCCCGGTGGCGATGGAAGAGCACCAGACCGTGAGCGAGATCCTGGCCGCCACCGACCACTATTACCGCCGCACTGGCACACTGTATGCCTTCATCGTGGTGGCCATCGGCATCGTGTACCCCATGGTGGTGCATTTCACCCTGCCGCGCGGAGTCGTGCTGCTGTACACCATCCTGTACGGCCTGCCCTCCGTCACCAGCTTTTTTGTGCAGGGCAAGTACCGGCTGCTGATGGATGTGGACGGCCGCCGCTATGTGCTCAGCAACCTGGAGACTGCCACCAACCTGATCTCTGGCATCGGCAAGGTGCTGGTGCTGATGCTCACCCGGAACATTCTGGCCATGCAGCTGCTGTACTGCCTGTGCTCCATGCTGCCCATCCCGGTCATCCTGTGGTACACCCACAAGAACTACCCCTGGATCGACCACCACGCCAAACCGGATTACTCCGCCGTCGCCCAGAAGAACTCGGTGCTGATGCACCAGCTGTCCGGCGTCATCTTCAACAACACGGACATGGTGCTGCTGTCCTACTTCTGCAATTTCCAGCTCGTCAGCGTCTACAGCATCTACAACATGTTCTTCGTCCAGATCGTCTTCGTGATGAACCTGTTCCTCAACAGCATCTCGTTCCGGATGGGTCAGATCTTCCACACCGACCGGGAGCGGTTCCTTGGCCTGTTCGACCTGTGCGAGACGCTGTATCTGGCCTTTGTCGCGTTCTGCTACACCATGACGGCGGCCTTTCTGCTGCCGGTCATCCGCATCTACACCAGCGGCATCCAGGACACCAACTACATCGACGCCTTCCTGCTGCTGCTCTTCGCCCTCAAGGCCGTGTTGGACAGCGGCAAGGGCATCTACCACCATGTCGTCCAGTACGAAGGCGCGTTCCAGCAGACCCGCTGGCATGCGCTGGCCGAGATGACCATCAATCTGGCCATCACCCTCTTTGGCATCCAGTTCTTCGGCATCTACGGCTGCCTGTTCGGCACCCTGGCCGCGCTGCTCTGCCGCCTGGTGCTCATCTTCCGCTACACCTACCGGAACATCCTGCACCAGAGCATGGCCCGCCCGGCGCTGAAATGGGGCTGTTATCTGGGCCTGATGGCCCTCATCCTGCGCATCGTGGGCATCCAGAGCCGCCCGGAGCTCAGCCTGCCGGGCGTCATCGGCGTAGCCCTGCTGCATATGATCTGGATCGGCGCTGCCTTCGCGGGCGCTGCCTTCCTGTTTGACCACGACCTGCTGCGCAAGCTCCGCGCTCTGCGCAGCAGCATCCGATCCTAAGCCGGAGGTTTTGTTTATGAGCATCCCGAAAGTTCTCCACTACTGCTGGTTTGGCGGCGCGCCCAAACCCAAAAACATCCAGAACTGCATCCGCAGCTGGAAAAAATACTGCCCGGACTATGAGATCATCGAGTGGAACGAGCAGAACTTCGACGTTTCCCAGTCGCTTTACACCCGGCAGGCCTACGATGCCCGCCGCTGGGCCTTTGTGGCCGACTATGCCCGCCTGAAGATCCTGTACGAGCAGGGCGGCATCTACATGGACACCGACGTTGAGCTGCTCCGCCCGCTGGACGATCTGCTGGCATATCCGGCCTTCTTCGGCTTCCAGCACAACAACGAGGTCGCCACCGGCCTTAGCTTCGGGGCCGAGGCCCGCAGCCCGGTGGTGAAAGCCCTGCTGGATGATTACGACGGCCTGCCCTTCCTGCTGCCGGACGGCAGCTGCGACCTGACCCCCTGCCCGAAACGAAATCTTCCCGTCTTTGCCCGGTTCGGCATCCGGGCCGACGGCACCCGCCAGTCCACCCCGGAGATGGAAGTCTTTCCGGTGGAGTATTTCTGCCCGGTGGCCTATGCCGGTTCCACCTGCGACATCACCCCCAATACCTACTCCATCCACCATTACCATGCCAGCTGGAAGGAGAAGAGCCGGGCCATGCGGTTCGACGAAGAGGTGATGGAGCCGCTCCTCGGCGCAAAGTTCTATTACCGGTACTACCGTCCGTTCCGCCGCGCTCTGGGTGCGCGGCGGAAAAAATGGCGCACCTGAACCCTCCCGCAAGCGGCTCTGTTCCGGGCCGCTTGCTTTTTGTTTGCCCCGCGGGGCGCGCTTGCACTTTCCGGCACAGTTGTGCTATACTGAAACGATACGAATACCCATCTGTTTTTGACCAGAGGAAGGGAGTCCTCCATGCGGATCGGACTTGTTGAATTGCTGCTCATCCTGCTCATCGCATCGCTGACCGTCGGCCCCAGTGCGGCGCTCTGGGTGGACCGCTGGATGCGCCGCGCCCAGAAGACCAGCGCCGCAGCGGCCCGCCGCCGGGCAGCGCAGGAGGCCCAGCGCGCCGCCGAGCGGGAAGAGGTGCTGCAGCGGTTCCAGAAGCTGAGCATCGTCTTTGTGCTCTGCGCTGCGGTTGCCCTCATCTGGGGGCTGGTGCTGCGGCCCATCGAGGCCGCGCCCACGCCCTACACCGCCCCGGACGTCCGACAGGAGACCGGGGCGCAGACCGCCGCCGAAGGCGGCGTTCTGGAACTGGCCCCCTACACGGAGATCTCCGCCCTGCGGGAGAACAACGGCTGGCTCTACGCCGCCGCCCGATCCGGCAAGAATGGCTGCCTGCTGCGGATGCAGCCGGACGGCACCGGCCGGACCGAAGTGCTGACGACGGCAGGCGAGATCACCGATTTCGCCTTTGCACCGGACGGCACCATCTGGATGACAACATTGGAATCGGATGGCGGGCGGCTCTACCGGGTGAACAGCGACCAGTGGGGCGTGACGGTGGAACTCACCGTGAGCCAGATCGACGGCCGCGCCCTCTCCTGCCCCACGGCAGTGGCTGCCGCATCGGACGGCGCGGTCTACTTCACCGACCTTGCCGCCGCCAGCGCCCGGCACGGCGTGGAGAGCGCCCTGCGCACCGAACTGACTGCCCACACCGGCACCGGAAGCGTCTACGTCTACGACCCCGCCGCCCGCACGGTGGAGACTGTCCTGACCGGCATCGCCGGGGCCTCCGGCCTTGCGCTGGATAAGGCAGCGGAGACGCTCTATGTCTCCGACCTGGGGAGCCGCTGCGTCTGGGCGGTGGACACCGCCGCCCGCGACCGGACGGCCGGGGGCAAAGGCTGCTCGACCCATCTATACGGCCTGCCCGGCTACCCCGGTGCCCTGTCGCTGGACGCGGACGGCACGCTCTACATCAGCTACCGCTGGGCCCGGTCCGGCTGGCTGGAAGACCACGCCGGACGCACTCTGCTGCGGGGCATGGCCCTGCGGCTGAGCCAGACGATGCAGGAGGGGCTGTTCTCCCTCTCGGCCAGCGACATCCGCGCCGAGGCGGTCGCACCCGCCAGCGGCAGCTGGCAGCGGACAATCCCCGGCGGCAGCTCCGGCAGCACCACGGCGCTCTGCCCGGTGAGCAGCCGGGTCTATCTGGCTATTTCCGGGGAAACAAAACTGCACTGGGTCAGGGTGTAAACCCTCTCCGTCCCGCTTTGCGGGCCGGGCCGGTCTTTTACAAAACGCGCAGGCCCACCATGTCAAAAGGCGGCGGGCCCTGCGTGCAAGGGTAGATATGAGGTGAATCCATATGACGGAAGCATTCAAACAGCAGATCGAAACCGAGGCACGGCAGGCCGTGACCGAACTTCTGGCGCAGGCCGGGCTGCGCAAAGGCGATGTCTTTGTCGTGGGCTGCTCGTCCAGCGAGATCGTCGGCGGGCACATCGGCAAGGACAGCAGCCTGGAAGCCGCACAGGCCGTCTATGCCGGCATCGCGCCGGTGCTGGCCGAAAACGGCATCTGGCTGGCTGCGCAGTGCTGCGAGCACCTGAACCGCGCCCTCATCATCGAGCGGGAAGCCGCCGAGAAATACGGCTGGGAGGAAGTCTGCGTCGTGCCCCGCCCCCACGCGGGCGGCAGCTGGGCCACCACCTGCTGGAAGCAGTTCCAGGACCCCATCGCAGTGGAGGAGATCCGCGCCCATGCGGGCATCGACATCGGCGGCACCCTCATCGGGATGCACCTGCGCCGGGTGGCCGTGCCGGTGCGGCTGAACCTTTCCCGGATCGGCGAAGCGAACATTCTCTGCGCTCGCACCCGCCCAAAGCTCATCGGCGGTGAGCGCGCCAGATATACGGAGGAGGACTGAGTTGTATGGCTGAAAAAACGCTGGAAGAGATGCGGGAGGCCGTTGCCGCCATCCGGGAGACCATGGCCGCTGCGGCCCGCGAGGCCGGGCGCGACCCCGCCGAGGTGCAGCTCTGCGCTGCCTGCAAGACCCGCACAGCCGAAACCGTGGCGGCCAGTGCCGCCCTGCCCATTGACGTGTTTGGCGAAAACCATGTGCAGGAGCTTTGTGCAAACTTTGACGCCGGGGCCTACTGCGGCAAACCGAGCCACTTCATCGGCCATTTGCAGACCAATAAGATCAAAAAAGTGCTGGGCCGCGCCAGCCTCATCCAGAGCGTGGACAGTGAGCATCTGCTTGCCGCCATTGAGAAGGAAGCCGCCAGGGCGGGCCTTGTCCAGAACGTGCTGCTGGAAGTGAACATCGGCGGCGAGGCGTCAAAGTCCGGCGTTTCGCCGGAACAGCTCTGGCCCCTGCTGGACACTGCCGCCGCACAGGAGCACATCCGGGTCTGCGGCCTGATGGCCATCCCGCCCGTCAACGACGACGACGCCCGGAACCGCGCTTATTTAGCGGCGGTGCACAAGCTGTTCGTGCAGGCCGGAGAACGCGGCTATGCTAATGTGAAGATGGAGACCCTCTCCATGGGCATGAGCGGCGACTACGAGAACGCCATCCGCGAGGGTGCCACCCTTGTCCGCATCGGCACCGCCATTTACGGCGAGCGGGATTATAGTAAAAAGTAACGTTACGACCCTCTCTGTCAGCGCTGGCGCGCTGCCTGAGAGGGTCAAAAATAGGAGAAACCATGCCAAAAACACAGATCCGATCCACCCAGGACCCCGCCGCACACCACACCAGCAGCCGCGCCCTCATCCGGCGCTTTCTGCCGTATCTGGCCAAGTACAAGGGCGTCCTCTTTTTTGACCTGTTCTGCGCAGCGCTGACCACCCTGTGCGACATCATCCTGCCCAAGATCATGAGCGCCATCACCAACTCGGCCATGGGGGTAGGCATCACCCTGACGGCCGGCATCGTGCTCAAGCTGGCGGGCATCTACTTCGTGCTCCGCATCATGGATGGAGCGGCGCAGTATTTCATGTCCAGCATCGGCCACATCATGGGCGTCCACATCGAGACCGACATGCGCCGCGATGCCTTCGACCACCTGCTGCTGCTCGACCACACCTATTACAACAACACCAAGGTCGGCACCATCATGGGCCGCATCACCAACGACCTGTTCGATGTGACCGAGTTCGCCCACCACTGCCCGGAGGAATTCTTCATCGCCTTCATCAAGATCCTGGCGTCCTTCATCATCCTCTGCCGGGCCAGCATCCCGCTGACGCTGGCGGTCTTCGCCTGTGTGCCCTTGATGGGAGTCGTCTCGGTCAAGCTGAACCAGAAGCTCCGCGCCCGGTTCCGCCAGCAGCGCGTCCAGATCGGCGAGCTGAATGCCACCATCGAGGACAGCCTGCTGGGGCAGGGCGTCGTCAAGGCCTTTGCCGCCGAGGACCAGGAGCGCGAGAAATTTGCGCAGGGCAACAAAGACTTTGAGCAGATCAAGACCCTTGGCTACTACGCCATGGCTGCGTTCAACACCTCCACTCGCCTGTTCGACGGCCTGATGTATCTGGTGGTCATTCTGGCGGGCGGTCTGTCGCTGGTCAACGGCAGGATCACCGCCGGTGACCTTGTGGCCTATATGCTCTACGTCACCACCCTCATCGCCACCATCCGCCGCATCGTCGAGTTCGCCGAGCAGTTCCAGCGCGGCATGACCGGCATCGAGCGCTTTGCCGAGATCATGGACACCCCGGTGCCCATCCACGACGCCCCCGACGCCAAGCCCCTTCAGCCCGGCCCCGGTGCCATCCGGTTCGAGGATGTCAGCTTCGAATACCCGGACGACCACAACAAGGTCCTGCACCACGTCAGCCTCGACATCAAAGCCGGTGAGCGACTGGCGCTGGTCGGCCCCTCCGGCGGCGGCAAGACGACCCTGTGCAACCTTATCCCCCGCTTCTACGATGTGACCGGCGGCCGCATCCTCATCGACGGGCAGGACATCCAGCACATCACCCTCAAGAGCCTGCGTGAGGACATCGGCATCGTCCAGCAGGACGTGTATCTGTTCAGTGGCTCGGTGGCGGACAACATCGCCTACGGCAAGCCCGGCGCCTCCCGTGAGGAGATCATCGAAGCGGCCCGTCTGGCCGGTGCCGAGCGGTTCATCCTCGCCCTGAAGAACGGCTTCGACACCTACGTCGGTGAGCGCGGCGTTAAGCTCTCCGGCGGCCAGAAGCAGCGCATCGCCATCGCCCGTGTCTTTCTGAAGAACCCACCCATTCTGATTCTGGACGAGGCCACCAGCGCCCTGGACAATGAGAGCGAGATCCTGGTGGGCCAGAGCCTTGAAAAGCTGGCCCACGGCCGCACTACCCTGACCATCGCCCACCGCCTGACCACCATCAAGAACTACGACCGCATCCTCGTCCTCGGTTCCGACGGCATCGAGGAATCCGGCACCCACGATGAGCTTCTCGCACAGCACGGCGTCTACTACCGCCTGTGGAACCAGCTGCCGGGAAAAGATACGCTGTAACCCGAAATCCCTGTACGAAAAAAGCGAAGCCGCTGAGCATTCAACGGCTTCGCTTTTTGTTGTGGAAACGTTCGGCTTATTCGCCCACGATGAGACGGACGGCACCATAGATGCCGGCGTCATTGCCGAGGCTTGCGGCCTTGATGGGGGTCTCGCGGCAGGAGCGGAAGGCGTATTCCTTGAAGTGCTTGACCAGCGGGTCGAACAGGACATCGCCTGCGCGGGCCACGCCGCCGCCGACGAGGAACATTTCGGGGTCGGTGGTGGAGGCGATGCTGGCCAGCGCCATGCCCAGCGTGTTGGACATATCCTCGACCTCGCGGGAGGCCAGCACATCGCCATTGCGGGCGGCATCAAAGACATCCTTAGCAGCAAAATCGGTGCCGCGCAGGACGCACTCCACCTCCGGGTTCTCGTCCAGCAGCTTCTTCATGCAGCGGACGACGCCGGTGGCGCTGGAGTACTGCTCCAGACAGCCGCGCTTGCCGCAGCCGCAGACGGCCGTCTCGTGCGGATCGACCGTGATGTGGCCGATCTCGCCGCCCGCGCCGTGGGCACCATCAATGACCTTGCCGTTGACGATGACGCCGCCGCCGACACCAGTGCCCAGCGTGACCATGACTGCGCTGCGGCAGCCCTTGGCGGTGCCCATCCAGATCTCGCCCAGGGCAGCGACGTTGGCGTCGTTGCCGACAAGGACCTTCAGGCCGTCCAGCAGACCGGACAGCTGGGCGGAAACGTTCCGCTCGCCCCAGCCGCCGAGGTTGGCGCAGACGATGGGCACGACGCTGGAGTTCAGAACCGGGCCGGGCACACCGATGCCCACGCCCTCGACCTGCTCTGCGGCGATCTCCTTCTCGGTCATCTTGCCGTGAATGGCGTCGGCCAGATTTTCGAGGATGTGCTCACCGGCGTTGGAGGTGTCGGTGGGCACCTCCCACTTTTCCAGCAATGCGCCGGACGTGGTGAACAGACCGACCTTTGCGGTGGTGCCGCCCAGATCAATGCCAAATGCGTATTCTTTCATGATTCATTTACCCCTTTTCCGCAGCGGTCGCCCGCTGATCGTTTTACCTTGTTGCCATTATAACATATTCTGCCGCAGATGGGGAGCCATTTTTTCGGATTTTTCCAGTCTCGTGCGGGGCGCGGCTGTGTTCTGTGGGCCGCAGGGCGCAAAAAACGCGCCCGCCGCAAGGCAGAGCGCGTTTTCGCTGCAATGAAAGGCCAGAAGGCTTATTCCTCGTCGGGTTCGTCCTCTTCCTCGTCGTCCTCATCATCGTCCGTTCTGGGCTTGTAGAAGATGCCGCTCAGGAAGATGCTGACGAAGTACAGCAGGCACATGGGCACTGCCACGAAGCACTGGGACACGATGTCCGGCGGGGTGATGATGGCTGCGACCAGGAAGATGAGCACGATGGCAACGCCGCGGCCCTTTTTCATGATCTCCGGGTTTGCGATGCCCATCTTGGCCAGAATGATGGTGACCAGCGGCATCTCAAAGACGCAGCCGAAGATGATGAACATCGTCAGGCAGAGGTTGATGTAGCTCTCGATGCTGATGGACGCCGTGATGTAATCGGTGCCTTCCAGAGTGACCAGGAAGTTCAGCATAAAGGGCAGGGTGACCTTATAGGCGAACAGGATGCCGACGCAGAACAGCATCAAGCCGAGCAGCAGCACCAGCTTGAAGAAGAAGCTCTCGCTCCGCTTCAGGCCCGGCTTTGCAAAGGCGTAGATCTGATACAGCGCCACCGGCACGGTGATGACCACCGCCGCGATCAGCGAGACGCGGAAGTACTGCATCAGCTTCTCCTGCGGGGCCAGGAAGACGAAGGTATAGTTCGCATTCCGGGCCATGGCCGTCAGCAGATCGATCAGTTTGTCCGAAACTGCCAGAAAACCGATCACACCCACCACAAACACGACTGCGCAGATGATCAGCCGGTTCCGCAGCTCTTTCAGGTGGCCGGTCAGCGTCATGCTGCCGTCCTCCGACATGACTTCGGCTTTCTTTTTGCGCTTAACGTTTGTAGCCACGAATTACTCCTCGTCCTTCTTCTCAGCCTTGTCCTCAGACTGGGTCTCGGTCTTCTTGACTTCGCCGTTGTCATCGACGTCGTCCATGCCTTCCTTGAAGTTCTTCATGGTCTTGCCGAACATCTTGCCCAGCTTCGGCAGGTTCTTGGGTCCAAAGATGACCAGAACAATGATCAGAACGATGATAAGCTCCTGAGGTCCGATTCTCATAATAAAATCTCCTTTTTCCTCTTGCCGCGCCGTGCGGGCGGGCTGATTTACAATGTATCGTACAACCGCGGGCGCGGGTGCATCCAAATAGGGGCTGTTATGCCTTGGCCTCTTCCGCCGGGGCAGCGGCCTCGGCTTCATGGGCGGGGGCAGCTTCCGCAGCCGGGGCGGGCGCTTCCGTTTCGGCGGGCTTTTCTGCGGCCTTCACGGGTTCCGCAGCCTCAGCCGGTGCTTCCTCCGCCTTCGCCGGCTCTTCTACGGGAGCAGCCTCGGCCTTGGCAGGCTCTTCGGGCAGCTCCTCCACGGCATCTTCCAGCTCGGTGACCTCTTCGGCCTCCTCGGCCTTCTTGGCCTCTTCCTTGCTGGTCTTGCCGATGTTGGTGAAGCTCTTGGTCACATCCTTCATGCTGTCGTCGATGTCCTTCTTGAGGTCCGTCAGGGGGGCGACCGCCTCCTTGATGGGAGCCTGGATCTCGTTCAGCGGCTCGACGACGTTCTTCTGGATCTCCTCGGAGGCTGCGCCGGTGTACTTCTTCAGCTCACGCAGCATCTTGCCGAGCTTGCGTGCGTACTCCGGCAGCTTATCCGGGCCGATGACCACGAACGCAACGATCACGACAAGGATCAGCTCTGTAAAACCAATTTTCATAGCGTTCCAATTCCTTTCCTCAAACACAGGCCGTTCTTTTTGGGGTCTGCATTGCTGTACGGTTCTGGGGTTTGGCGCAGCGGTGCGCCTTTCGTTGCCCTATGTATACCGGATGTCAATGAACTGTATATGAATTTATTTTGAACAGTTTATGAATAAGGCAGGTTTGCTCCTCTTTTTCTAAACAAAATCAAAATTCCAACAATTATATTACAGTTTGGAAATCAAAAACAGCCCCGGCATCATGTCCGGGGCCGTCGTTCTCACCGTTCAACGGACGGGGTTTGTCAGGGTGCCGATGCCGTCGATCTCGCATCGCACGACATCGCCGGGGACGAGGAACTGCGGCGGGTCCATCCCCATGCCGACGCCCGCCGGGGTACCGGTGGCGATGAGGGTGCCCGCCTTCAGGGTCATCCCCTGCGAAAGCTCCGCGATGACGTGGTCGATGTCAAAGATCTGCAGGCCGGTGTTGGAGTCCTGCCGCTTCTCGCCATTGACGAAGCTGCGGATGCCCAGTCTGGGCGGGTAGATCTCGAACTCGTCCGCCGTGACGATACAAGGCCCGATGGGTGTGAAGCCGTCCAGACTCTTGCCGAAATACCACTGCTTGTGGGCCGTCTGGACATCGCGGGCCGAGACGTCGTTCAGGATGGTGTAGCCGAATACAACGTCCTTCGTCTGCCCGGCAGGCACATCTTTGGCATCCATGCCCAGCACCACAGCCAGCTCGCATTCGTAGTCCAGCTTCTTCACAAGGTCGGTGTGGGCCTCGATGAAGCCACCGTCCGGCACTGCCCGCGTGACCCGCTTGGAAAAGTAGATGGCATCCTGATGCCGGGTCGCAAAGGCGTCGGCGGAATACTTTTCCGCCTCGTCCGAGTGGGCCATGTAGTTGATGCCCAGGCAGATGACGTCCTGCGCCGGGGCCGGGATGGGGCTTTCCAGCGTGACGGCCTCGATGGGCAGGGCCGGGATGCCCGCAATGGCCAGCGACAGCCCCGCCCGCACCTGCGGGGTCAGGAACGGGATGGCGTCGGACAGCGTCTCATAGCGCAGGCCCAGCCAGCTCAGCGGCCAGACCTGACGGCCATCTGCCGACAGGATGGCCGGGTCTTCGATGCCGTCCGGCAGACGGCAGGTGACAAAGCGCATGGGGGAAGCCTCCTCTCAGTGTCGATAGGCGATGGCGTTTTGGATGCGGTCGGCTTCCGCCGGGCCGGCCAGCTGGCGGACCAGCTCCAGCGCAAAGGGGATAGCGCCGCCGAGACCGTAGCTGGTGGTGATGCTGCCATCCACCACGACCTCTTCGTCGTGGACGACGGCCCCGGCCAGCTTGTCCTGGAACCCGGCGTGGGCGGTGGCGTTCCGGCCCTCCAGCAGGCCCAGCAAAGCCAGGATGCTGGGGGCCGCGCAGATGGCTGCCACCTTCCGGCCTGCCCTGGCAAAGGCGGTGCAGGTGTCGGTCACGGTCTTGTTGGCGGCAAGGTTCGGGGTGCCGGGGATGCCGCCGGGCAGGACGACCATGTCCACGTCGGAATAATCCACCTCCTCGGCCAGAGCGTCGGCGGTCAGGTGGATGTTATGGCTGCTGACCAGCTCTCTGCGGCCCATGGCAGACGCCACGATGACCTCGACTTTGGCGCGGCGGAGAAGGTCCACCACCAGCAATGCCTCGCACTCCTCGGTGCCATCGGCGAAAAAGACAACTGCTTTGCTCATTGTATCTGCTCCTTCCTGCGGCCCTGCTGTGCGCTGTGCGCAGCAGGGGATAAAAAAGCGCACCGCGGGCGGAGTGCTCCCCTGCCCCGCCGTGCGCGGTCCTGCATTATTCCTCGGTGGGTGCCTCGGCCTTTTCTTCCAGCAGGCGGCGCAGCACACTGTCCTCCCTGCTGATGACCCGGCTGACCCGGCTGATGATGGCGCTGGACGCGCCGATGTTGCCCATGATGCTGGTGTAGCTCTGCTTGCTGACCAGCTTTTCTGCGATGTTGTAGCGCTGCTCCATTGCACTCAGCTCGGCGTAGCTGCACACATCCTGCAAAAAGCGATAGCATTCTTCCGGCGTTTTCAGTTCCAGCAGTGCCGAATACAGGCCGGACTCTCCGGTGGGATGATCTTTTGCCATGGCTCGTTTCCTCCCTTGTCGTTTTGGTGGGGGTCTGGCCCACGATGGGCACTTCATTGCACTACATTAGTGTAGTACAAACGCAGGAAAATTGCAATGGGAAATTTCAGAGCATCTTTTCCATTTCGGTCAGCTGCATGGAGATGCCGCCCACCGCGTTCTCTACGGGCTTGAGCAGCCGGTAGCCCCGCGCCTTGAAGAACTGCTGCACCGGCAGGCACTTGGTGTGCACCTCGCAGCAGACGCGGCCCCGGCCCTCGCCGCGGGCCAGCCGCTCGCAGGAGGCCACGATGTCGCGGCCGATGGCCTTGCCCCGGTACTCCGGCTTCAGATAGAGGTGGAGCAGGTGCAGGGCGGTGTTCTCCATCTTCCAGGCAAAGTAGCCGATGAGCTTGTCGCCCAGAAAGACGAGGAAGTAGTTCACATCGCGGTCGATGTCCTCTTCAATGGCGTCGGCGCTCTGCAGCGTCTCCACCAGCGCGTCCAGCTGCTTCGCCGGGTAATAGCGCTTGTAGACCTCGTGCCAGAGCTCGCTGGCGAGGTCGGCGGTCATGTGGATATATTTGGCCTTTGCGACCAGCTTGTAATCGGGTTTCATAGTTCTCCTATTCGTTGTTCAGGGTGAGCCCGCCGGGCGGGGTTTTTCTTATTGTACCATACGCCGCGCCAAAGTGCAAAACAAAAAGGCGGCTGCGCCTTCCAAAAAAGCGCAGCCGCCTGATTGTCGTTTTACCTGGGAACGAGATGTTTTACAGCGCGGTCTTGATGTTGTGATGAGTGGAGCTGTAACGAACAACTGCTTCCATCAGGGCGAGAGGCCACAGAATGACCTTGCCCAAGATCTCGGCCGGCTTGACACATACCGTGTCCATGCTGTTGATGCCGAACAGGACCAGACATGCGATACCACAGCCCAGAATGTAATAGTACATAATCAAACCTCCTATATCTTTTTACGGGTCTTGGACCCGAAGTTCAGTACACAGCGGGGCGTTTTCCGCTCTCCGCATCCTTACTATACCGCAATTTCAATCTAAAGTCAATATCCGAAATCATGAAACAATTGAAAGCTTTTGTTGAAATTCGTTTTACTCATCGAAGTAAAGTGCAAAAGCTCGCTTTGCTTTATAAATGTGAAGTCAGTGTTCTGAATTGGCCGTGAGCCGGAAACAATTTGTTCATATTTGGGGTCAAAACGCCCCGGAAACCGGCGTTTTGTTTTCCTTGCAAGTACAGAAAATACTGCACAAAAGTCCTGCTTGAGGTTTGTGCAGAATGCCGTGCAATAACAGCTGTTCCTCCCTCGTTTACAAGTTAAGGAAAGTCGTGTCGAAATTTTTGTTTTCGAAAGCCGGAGGGCCCCATCATGAAAGAAAAACTCTGCAAAAAAATCTTGGGTTTTCTACTCGCCTCCCTGCTCCTGCTGACCGTTTCGCCGCCTGCCTTCGCGGATATGGGGCCGAAACCGTCGGTCACGCTCAGGCTCTACATCTACAACGACCAGAATTACGCCGTGACTCTGCTGGGCAATACAGAATCCACCGGCCCATGGAGCGCCCCCAGCGCATACGGGGACTGGATGGGTTCCCGCGAGGTGTGGGAAGCCTTTCAGGCTTACGATGCGCCGGAGGGGTACTACTTCCTCGGCTACTTCGAGGAATACTTCGGCGACACCGAACAGACCTTCACCTGGGGGTACTACCCGCCCCAGAAATTCTATGTGCTCCTTTATAATATGGACACCGGGGTCTTTTCCATTAGCAAAGAGCCGGTCCAGCGGTATGCGTTCGACAGCGAATGGCAGGTGCTGTTCGACCCGGAGGACGGCTGGATGCACGTCTACACCAACCGGACCGACAGCGACCAGATTTCCCTGTTCACCTCCCGGTTACTCATCACGCTGATTCTGGAGCTAGCGCTGGGTGCCCTGGTGTTCGGCCTGCGCGAAAAAGCCCAGCAGAACCTCATCGGCGGGGTCAATCTGGCCACGCAGCTTGCACTGAACCTTGTTCTCCACTACGGGCTGTTTTATCTCGGCCCCTGGGCGGGCTTTGCGCTCTACGCCGGAACGGAAGTGCTGGTCTTCGCGGTGGAAGCCTCCGCCTACTGCCGCTGGCTGCCCTGGCCGGAGGGCAAAACGCCCCGCCCGGTGCTCTACGCCCTGACGGCCAACCTGCTCTCGTTCGGCGTCGGCTGGCTTTTGAACGAGCACCTGACGAACGCCCAGATCCGGTGGCTCAGCCTTGCGGCCCTGTTCCTGTGGTACACGGTGCCCAAGTTGGCGGGAAAAACGTGTCTTTTTAAGCAAAACGCACAAGAAAACGACAAAAGATTGTGATTTTCCATTCTTGTTGCCAGAGAAGAAATGCGTTATAATAGAACCATCAAATCGGCGGATACCGGAAAGGAGAACATGCTCTATGGCAAAAGCATCGCAGGTCGTTTTAATGGAAAATGAATTTTACCTAATCAAAGCCCCGAATGGGAAGGTGTTGGAGGTAAAGAACTTCAATACCGAGAACGGCGCTGCGATCGGGTTGTGGGATTACGCAGGCCATCCGTGGCAGCAGTGGCAGTTCGTGGACGCCGGTGAGGGCCGCTGGCGCATCCAGAACCGGTTCACAGGCAAGTTCATCGACCTGGCGCTCGGTGGCGTGATCGAGGGCACCTGGCTGCACCAGTGGAGCCGCAGCAGCGGGCTGAGCCAGTGCTGGGCGCTGGAACCCACCCGCAGCGGCCGCACCCGCATCCGGAACGTGCTGGCCGACAAGTACATCGACCTCGTGGGCATGAACACCGCGAACGGTGCCCAGGCCCAGATCTGGAACTACGTCTCCGGCGGCAATCAAGAGTGGAACCTTGTCCGCGTGGACCCCGCTTCCACCCAGATCAACGCGCGCGGCAACGAGGCGCACGACCCGGAACCCACCCCCTCGCAGCGCAAGCACCAGAACGATCTGGTCCGCAAGCTGAACAACGCCGGCAAGGGCCGCGCTGCACGGAAATAAAAAAAGAACGAAAAGACCCTCTCAGTCTCGCATCCGTTCGCCAGCTCCCCCGTCGGGGGGCTTTGATGCTGACAGAACTCAACATCAAAACCTCGCCCTTCGGGAGAGGCGGCATTGCGGAGCAATGACGGAGAGGGTCTCTTTTATTATCAGAAGGAGAACGCTTCATGAACCCTGAATTTCCCATGCGGAACACGACGCTGTGCTATCTGGAGCAGGACGGCAAGTGGCTGATGCTCCACCGCGTCACCAAGAAAAACGACATGAACCACGACAAATGGATCGGCGTGGGCGGCAAGTTCGAGCCGTTCGAAAGCCCGGAAGACTGCCTGCTGCGCGAGGTGCGGGAAGAGACCGGCCTTCAGCTGACCCGCTTCCGCTGCCGGGGCATCGTGACCTTCATTCTGGGCCGTCTGACCGAGTACATGCACCTTTACACCGCAGATGGCTGGACCGGTGAACTGATCCGGGACCCCGCCCGCAACGAAGGGGTGCTGGAATGGGTGCCGACGGACACCGTCGAAACGCTGCCCATCTGGGAGGGCGACAAGATTTTCTTCCGCCTGCTCAAAGAGGACCGCCCGTTCTTCTCCCTCAAGCTGACCTATGAGGGCGACACGCTGACGCAGGCCGTGTTGGACGGGAAGGAACTCCCTTCGGCATCCTGCGGATGCCACCTCCCTCAGTGAGGGAGGCTTTGCAGCAATACCGTTACGTCAAGGCCCCCTCCCAGAGGGGGCTGGCACAGCGAAGCTGTGACGGAGGGAGTTCTGCCTTTTAGTTCAGTTTCAGGTCTCCCTCTTTGATCCAGCCCAGCTTGCGCTCGATCTCGCAGAAGACGACGCTCAGTACAGCGGGCAGGACGAAGCAGATCAGCAGCATGGCCGCCCAGTCCATCGGGGTGATGGCAGCCTTGGTGCCTGCCGCGATGTCGTTGACCCAGCCGGTGTAGACGCCGATCTGACCCACCAGACCGCAGGTGCCCATGCCGGAGGAGACCGCTGCGCCGTTCATCTCAAAGTGGAACAGGCAGGTGGCCAGCGGGCCGGTGATGGCCGAAGCCAGCGTGGGAGCGATCCAGATGCGGGGGTTCTTGATGATGTTGCCCATCTGGAGCATACTGGTGCCCAGACCCTGACTGACCAGACCGCCGACGCCGTTTTCCTTGTAGCTCATGACCGCAAAGCCCACCATCTGGGCGCAGCAGCCCGCCACAGCGGCACCGCCGGCCAGACCGGTCAGGCCCAGTGCCGCACAGATGGCAGCGGAGGAGATGGGCAGCGTCAGCGCCACGCCCACGATGACCGACACGAGGATGCCCATGACCAGCGGGGCCTGCTCGGTGGCCCACATGATGAGGGTGCCCACCTGGCTTGCCGCTGCGCCGATGGGCGCTGCGATGAGCATGGACAGGCCGACGCCTGCAAAGATCGTGACCAGCGGGGTGGCGAGGATGTCGATCTTCGTCTCCTTGCTCACGGCCTTGCCCAGCTCCGCCGCGACGATGGCGATGATGAGGACGGCCAGCGGGCCGCCGGCCCCGCCCAGTGCATTGGCCGAGTAGCCCACCGTGATGAGGCTGAACAGCACCAGCGGCGGGCAGTGCAGCGCCCAGCCGATGGCGCAGGCCATGGCCGGGCCGCTCATGGCCGTGGCATAGCCGCCCAGGTCCACCAGCACGTCCAGACCGGTCTGCTGGCCCAGCGTCTTGATGATGGTGCCGATGAGCAGGCTGGCGAACAGGCCCTGTGCCATCGCGCCCAGCGCCTCGATGAGGTAGCGCTGCGGGGTGATGACGATATCTTTTCGTTTCAAAAACTCCTTGAAGCTTGCCATAGAATTTTCCTCTTTTCTTCTCCGGTCATTTCTGCAACCGGACTGCATGTCCATCATCATACCATACACCTGTCAAGACAGCAAGAGAAAAACGCTTTTTTCGTGAAAAGAAACAAATTTTGAAGCGCTGGATGCAATTTTTCCGCAGGCTGAACCGTATTGCCTATGGAGCGATTTTTCTCTTTTCCGTTCGCTGTTTTTCCTTCGCACCGCCGCAAAGAAGATTGACGGATACCGGGGTTGGGTGTATACTGGAAGAGTGAAATCAGGATTTCTGGATCGGTCCCGATTCTACCGGGCTTTGCGGGCCGCACGGCGGCTGCACGTCCGATTTTATTTGGAGGCAAAAGCAAACGGCATGAAACACAAATTTCCATCGGTTCCGGATCGTACATCCGATCAAAACACCCGCCGCAATGCGGGGCAGGCCATTGCCGCCTTTGTCATGGCGCTGGCTCTGACCGTGGGCGGCGCGAGTACCACCATCCTGCTGGCTACCCAGCCTGCGGGTCTGACCGTCGCGCCTGCGGCGGTGGAGTGGGAGGCCCCCGCCATCAGCCTTCAGCCGGAGAAGAGCGCCTCCACGGAAGCCGCTTCGGAGAGCACAGCAGAAGCGTCTGCTTCCAGCGCCGCTGCGGAGGAGACCGCACCGGCGCAGACCCCTGCTTCCTCTGCCGCGGTGTCTGTGACCCCGACGGAGGCTGAGGTGCCTGCTTCCAGCACTGAACCTGCGGCGGAAGCCCCCGTTGAAGAAGCCCCCGCCGCTGTGCCGGACGAGACCCCTGCGGAGCCGTCCGCTGAGACTCCCGCCGCCGACCCGATGGCCGGTCCTGCCGAGGAGAACGACCACGAAAACGCCCTCTTCCCCCACTTCGTGCAGGAGACTGCGGAACTGGCCGCAGAAGACCCGCTGAGCGCCCCGGTGGAAACGCTGGAAGCGGAAGCCGCCGAGACCCCCGCCGCCTCTGAGAACGGCGAGGCGGTCGCTTCTGCCGGGATCTCCGATACCAACGGCACCATCCTGCTGACGCCGGAAGAGATCCGCGCCGCGCTGGACGCCGGAACGCTGGACGAAAGCAGCGTCTCCGCCCAGTGCCTTGACAGCGAGAACGGCTTCCTGAAATGGCTGTGGAACCTGCTGTTCGGCAAAAAGGAGGAAGACAAGCCCTCCACCTCCACACCTGCTGCACCTGCACCGCGCCCCACCTACTCCGGCTGGCGGACCGTGAACGGCAAGACCTATTATTATGAGCA
This sequence comes from Faecalibacterium sp. Marseille-Q3530, assembly GCF_017377625.1. Taxonomy (NCBI): domain Bacteria; kingdom Bacillati; phylum Bacillota; class Clostridia; order Eubacteriales; family Oscillospiraceae; genus Faecalibacterium; species Faecalibacterium sp. Marseille-Q3530. Next base: position 120,040 of record NZ_JAFREH010000003.1, read on the forward strand.
AAACACCACCAACCCCGTCACCGGCATCCGCTCCATCGACAACAAGCTCTATTACTTTGATGCCAACGGCGTCCAGCAGAACGCCACCTTTGGCATCGACGTCTCCAAATACCAGTCCAGCATCAACTTTGAGCAGGCCAAGCAGGCCGGCGTCGAGTTCGTCATCATCCGCATCGGCTACCGCGGCTACGGTTCCGGCACGCTGGTGCAGGACCCCAAGTTCGAAGAGCATTTCACCAATGCCCGGAACGCCGGTCTGCGGGTGGGCGTCTACTGCTTCACCCAGGCCGTCAATGAGAACGAAGCCCGCGAGGAAGCGCAGGCCTGCGTGTATGTGCTGAACGGCCGCCAGCTGGACTACCCCATCTACTTTGACACCGAGGCTTCCGGTTCCGGCTCCGGCCGTGCCGATGGTCTGGGGGTGGAGGACCGCACCAAGTGCGCGGTCGCCTTCTGCGAAGAGGTTAAGGCTCTGGGCTATCAGCCCGGCGTCTACGCCTCCACCACCTGGTTCCGCAAGCGCCTGGACATGAGCCGGCTGACCCAGTACAACATCTGGAATGCCCACTACAACGTCGCCAGCAGCCCCATCGCCTGCAACATGTGGCAGGGCAGCTGCACCGCCCGCATCCCCGGCTACGGCGGCCAGATCGACGTGAACATCAGCTACATGGGCTGAGTTCGGAAGACACAAAAGACCCTCCCGGAACATTTCCGGGAGGGTCTTTCTGTTTCTGGTGATCAGTTGAACAGGTCTTTCAGCTTTTTGAAGAAGCCCTTGCGCTTTTCGTAGTTTTCTTCTTTCAGGGTGCCCTCGAATTTCTTCAGGGCGTCGCGCTGGGCCTTGTTCAGCTTCTTGGGGATCTCGACCTCGCACTTGACGTACATGTCACCCCGGCCACGGCCGTTCAGATACTGGATGCCCTTCCCGCGCAGGCGGAAGGTAGTCCCGCTCTGGGTGCCTTCGGGGACGGTGTACTCCACCTTGCCGTCAATGGACGGCACGGTGATCTCGTCGCCGAGGACGGCCTGGCTGTAGGTGATGGGCACCGTGACCCAGACGTCGTAGCCATCGCGCTGGAACACCTCGCTGGGCCGCACCGTGACCATCACGATGACGTCGCCTGCGGGGCCGCCGTTGGCACCGGCATCGCCCATGCCGCGCAGTGCAAAGCTCTGATCGTCGTCGATGCCCATGGGGATGGATACCTCCAGCGTCTTCCGGGTGGCCGTCTTGCCGGAACCGTGGCAGACCTTGCAGGGGTTCTTGACCAGCTTGCCCTTGCCGCCGCAGCGGGAGCAGGGCTGCTGGGTCTGCATCACGCCAAAGGGTGTGCGCTGCTGGCGGATGACATAGCCGCGGCCGCCGCAGTCGGGGCAGGTCTCCGGGCTGGAGCCTGCCGCACAGCCGGAGCCATGGCACTCCGTGCACTCCTGCTGGCGGGTGATGGTGATGTTCTTCTTGCAGCCGTGGACGGCCTCGTCAAACGACAGGGTGATCCGGACACGGATGTCCTGGCCCTTGCGGGGGGCGTTGGGGTTGGCCTGGCGGGACGATGCACCGCCAAAGCCGCCGAACCCGCCGCCGAAGATATCGCCAAAGATGTCGCCCAGATCGACGCCATCGCCGCCGAACCCGCCAAAGCCGCCTGCACCGCCGCCGTTCTGGGCTGCGTAGCTGGGGTCAACGCCTGCAAAACCATACTGGTCGTACATCTGGCGTTTCTTCGGGTCCGAAAGCACCTCGTTGGCTTCGTTGACTTCCTTGAATTTTTCCTCGGCGTCCTTATCGCCGGGGTTGTAGTCCGGGTGGTACTTCATTGCCAGCTTGCGGTAGGCCTTTTTGATCTCCGCATCCGTGGCCGATTTGGATACCCCCAGCACTTCGTAGTAATCACGCTTTTCCTGTGCCATATCCACTCACCTCTCGTATCGTAGCAACCTCCCCCTGACAGCAGCGCGCTCCCGTTTCCCACAGCGGGAAACATCCAGCAATCTGCGCAATGCTGGCCGACCTGCCAAGGGCTCCCCGGCTGGGGAGCTGGCGAGTGTCAGCGAGACTGAGAGGTTTAACCCACAAAGGCCGCTCCGGCAAAACCGGAGCGGCTTTTGCTTATATCTCAGCGCACATCCGCCGGTTTGGCCGGACATGTGCTGCCTGTATCAAAACTTAGACTTCCTTGAAGTCTGCATCGACGACGCCGTCGTCATTGGGCTTCTGCTGGTTGGCTGCACCGGCATCGGGGCCCGGCTGTGCGCCTGCGGCCTGCTGTGCGGCAGCAGCTGCCTGATACATCTTCTCAAAGACGTGGCTCAGCGCGTCCTGCTTTGCCTTGATGTCGTCGATGGAGCCGGACTGCACAGCGGTCTTCAGGTCGGCCAGCTTTGCCTCGGCCTCGCTCTTGACGTCTGCGGGCATCTTGTCGCCGTTCTCCTTCAGCATCTTCTCGGTCTGGAAGACCATCTGGTCGGCACCGTTGCGGATATCGACCTCTTCGCGCTTCTTCTTATCGTCTGCTGCGAACTGCTCTGCTTCCTTGACGGCCTTGTCGATGTCGTCCTTGGACATGTTGGTGGAAGCCGTGATGGTAATGTTCTGCTCCTTGCCGGTGCCCAGGTCCTTTGCGCTGACCTTCACGATGCCGTTTGCATCGATATCGAAGGTGACTTCGATCTGAGGCACACCACGGGGAGCCGGAGCAATGCCATCCAGGTGGAAGACACCCAGGCTCTTGTTGTCGCGTGCGAACTCACGCTCGCCCTGCAGAACGTTGATCTCGACCGAGGGCTGGTTATCAGCAGCGGTGGAGAAGACCTGGCTCTTGTGGGTGGGGATGGTGGTGTTGCGCTCGATGATCTTGGTGCAGACGCCGCCCAGGGTCTCAATGCCCAGGCTCAGCGGGGTGACATCCAGCAGCAGCAGACCCTTGACGTCGCCCTGCAGGACGCCGCCCTGAATGGCTGCACCGACTGCCACGCACTCGTCGGGGTTGATGCCCTTGAAGGGCTCGCAGTTCAGTTCCTTCTTCACGGCGTCGTAGACGGCGGGGATACGGGTCGAACCACCGACCATCAGGACCTTCTTCAGGTCAGAAGCGCGCAGGCCTGCATCCTGCAGAGCCTTGCGGACAGGGGTCATGGTGCGGTCGACCAGATCTGCGGTCAGCTCGTTGAACTTTGCGCGGGTCAGGGTCATATCCAGATGCTTGGGGCCGGTCGCATCGGCGGTGATGGAGGGCAGGGTGATCTGGGGGCTCATTGCGCTGGACAGCTCGATCTTTGCCTTCTCAGCAGCTTCCTTCAGGCGCTGAGCAGCCATCTTGTCCTTGCGCAGGTCGATGCCGTTCTCGGTCTGGAAGGCGTCTGCCATCCAGTCGATGATGCGCTGGTCGAAGTCATCGCCGCCCAGGTGGGTATCGCCGTTGGTGGCCAGAACTTCGGTGACGCCGTCGCCCATCTCGATGATGGAGACATCGAAGGTGCCGCCGCCCAGGTCGTAGACCATGATCTTCTGGTCGTCTTCCTTATCGATGCCGTAGGCCAGAGAAGCAGCGGTCGGCTCGTTGATGATACGCTTGACATTCAGGCCGGCAATGGTGCCTGCGTCCTTGGTGGCCTGACGCTGGCTGTCGTTGAAGTATGCGGGGACGGTGATGACTGCCTCGGTGACAGGCTCACCCAGATAAGCCTCGGCGTCTGCCTTCAGCTTCTGCAGGATCATAGCGCTGACCTGCTGGGGGGTGTACTCCTTGCCGTTCAGGGTGACCTTGTGGTCGGTGCCCATCTGGCGCTTGATGGAAGAAACGGTGTTCTCCGGGTTGGTGATGGCCTGACGCTTTGCGACCTGGCCGACCAGACGGTCGCCGGTCTTGGTGAAGCCGACAACGGACGGGGTGGTGCGGGCACCCTCAGAGTTTGCGATGACGACGGGTTCGCCGCCCTCCATAACAGCCACACAGCTGTTGGTGGTGCCAAGGTCGATACCAATGATCTTACTCATAATGAAAGCTCCTCTCAAATCAGAACGTATTTGTTTATATGATGCTCAAAGTGGATAAGCGGATGTTTATTTGAAAACCCTTGCGGGTCTTTGCGAAGTTACTCGGCCACCACAACGGTCGCATGGCGGACGATCTTGTCGCCCAGCTTGTAGCCCTTCTGGTAGACGGTGACCACCGTGCCGCTCTCCTGGCCCTCTTCGGCGGGGACCTGCTGCACGGCGTTCATGAAATTGGGGTCGAACGGCTTGCCCAGGGATTCGATCTCCTCCACATGGAGGATATCCAGTGCCTTGGCCGCTTTGTCCAGCGTCATGGTCACACCCTTTTTGTAATTCTCGTCGGTGGTGGGGGCGTTGGCCGCCATCTCCAGCGTATCAAGGATGGGGATGATCTGGTTGACCGCAAAGGAGATGCCATCGTTGAACTTCTGGTCAGCTTCGCGGGCGGTGCGCTTGCGGTAGTTGTCGTACTCGGCAGCCATCCGCAGCAACTTTTCTTTGGTCTGGGCCGCTTCCTGCTCGGCTGCTTCCAGCTTTGCCTTTGCAGCTTCCAGGTCGCGGTTTTTCTTGAACCAGCCGTCCTTCTTCGCATCCTTGGGTTCCGCTGTCTCGGATGCGGGTGCAGCCTGTTCAGCGGCTGCTTCGGGTGCGGCCTGCTCAGCGGTCTTTGGCTCTGCGGCGGGTTCCGCCTGCGGGGTCTTCTTGGTTTCTTCGCTCATTCCAGGTCCTCCTTATAGATCACAGTCCGCCGGGGTGCGGCTGCCTGCGGGGTATCTTTTCGTTTGCCGCTCATGCCTTCGCCGAGCTGGTCGGCAAAGGTGTGGAGCAGAGGCATCAGCTTTGGGAAGGGCATCCGGGTCGGCCCGATGAGTGCCACCGAGCCCCACAGCCCACCGCCGACCAGATAACGGTCGCTGACGATACACAGGCCGGGGATCTGCGGCTCAATGTCCTCGCCCAGCAGGATGCTCTCGCTCTGCTCTGTGGGCGGGGCGATGAGCCGGGCGGCCGCTTCCTCATCGCTCAGCAGGCTGAGGATGGAACCGACCTTGCCTTCCAGCTGGGGCCAGTCGAGCAGGTACTGCTCGCCGCCCAGATAGACATGCGGTTTGGTGGAATCCTGCAGGATGGCCGCTGCCGCCGACACCACCGGCACCAGCTCCGGGCTGATCTGGCCGCACAGCTCTGCAAGGAGCCGGGGCGAAAGATCCATGGGAGCCACGAATGTCAGGTTCCGGTTGAGCAGGGCGGCCAGCGCCGCAGCATCCTCACGCGAGAGGCCGGTGCGCACCCGCGCCACGCGGGTCCGGACGTAGCCGGCCGTGGTCACCGCCAGCACTGCCGCCGCGCTGCGGCCCACCTGCACCACCTCATAATGGGCGATGCAGAGGTCCTCGGCACAGGGGGTGCTGATGGCTGCGGTGCAGCCGCTGATCTGGGCCAGCGCCCGTGCGGCACCCTGGGCGAGCTTTTCAGGCTCGTGGTCCAGGCTGGCGAACACGGCGTCCACCCGTGCGCGGGTCACGCGGTCCAGCGGCTGGTCATCCGTCAGCAGATTGTCCAGATAATAACGGTAGCCCTTGGCACTGGGCACACGGCCCGCGCTGGTGTGGGGCTGCTCCAGCAGACCCAGCTTGGTCAGCGCCGCCATCTCGTTGCGCAGCGTCGCACTGGAAACTGCCATGTCAAAGTAGTTCGCCAGCACACTGCTGCCCACAGGCTCCCCTTCGAGACCATACAGCGCCACGATCGCCTGCAAGACTCGCTGCTTGCGTGCATCCATCGTCATAGCGCCTGCCTCCTTCGTTTGCTTTTTGTTCTTTAGCACTCTGTCTTCCTGAGTGCTAAGACCATTATATCCAATTTTTCCGCGCTGTCAATAGGTTCGCAGAAAAGTTTTGAAAGATTCACAAATTGGTCATAAGAAAATGGCCCACGCCGAGGCGCAGGCCGTTTGTTTCTATTATAAGGTATTCACTCTTCCATCTGCTTTGCCAGAAACGCCGCCGCCACAGCTGCGGCCTTCTCCTGCGCGGCATCCGGCTGTGCCGCCCGGTCCTCGGTCAGAAAGCCCACGGCACCGGTCACATCCCCCGCCGCGATGATGGGGCAGACGCAGAGCAGAGCGCGCTGCGCCCCTTCGCAGGGCAGGAGGGCCTTTTCCGGGTCGCCGCTGCTGGCGTAGAGCTTCCGGCTGTCCATCAGCTTTTCCAGCGGCTGGCTGACGCTGCGGTCCACAAGGTCCCGCCGCCCGGCACCGGACGCCGCCAGGATGCGGTCCCGGTCACAGACGAAGGCCGTCAGTGCGAAGCTCTTGCTCAGCGCATCCACATACTGCGTCGTCACGCTGCTCAGCTCCCCCACCGGCGAATACTTCTTGAAGATGACCTCGCCGTCGCCGGTCGTGAAGATCTCCAGCGGGTCTCCCCGGCGGATGCGCTGGGTGCGGCGGATCTCCTTGGGGATGACGACCCTCCCCAGCTCATCAATGCGGCGGACGATCCCGGTTGCTTTCATAACACATTCTCCCTTTCTCGGTTCCACGTTTCCTTGGTTCCCAGATTTCGTTTCCTGTGGTTATTTTGTGGTAGAGAAAGGAGAATTATTCAAGCGCGAAGCTCTGCCTGCGGGAGCTTCCCTGTTTTTGCTTGTCCTCATACATCCGGTGGTCTGCCAGGATGCGGATGTCGCGGACGACGGCCCGGTCGGCCGGGTAGCAGGCCGAACCGCAGCTGGTGCCAATGCAGATGGTCCGGCCGTCCAGCACATAGGGCTGCCGGATGACCGATTTGATGGTCTCGATCCGCTGGGCGCACCCGTCTGCATCGACTTCGCCGTTCACGATCAGGGCAAACTCATCGCCGCCGATGCGGAACGCAAAGTCGCTGCTCCGCACACAGCTCCGCAGCCGGTCGGCCACGGCCCGGAGCAGCTGGTCGCCCACATCGTGGCCGTAGGTGTCGTTGACCGGCTTGAACCGGTCCAGATCCAGATAGAACAGAGCAAAGGGCTGGCGCGCCTCTTCCTTCTGCTTCAGGGTGCTGTTGAAGCACCGCTCGTTGAACAGGCCGGTCAGGCCGTCGGTGTTGGCCAGCCCCTCCAGTTTCCGGCGTTCCAGCGCTTCGCTGCGGAGGGCGTTTTCTTTTTCTTCCATTTCCAGTGCCGCATCCAGCTTGACCGACCGCACCATCGCCACGGCCACGCTGCCCATCAAAAAAAGCAGCAGCAGGATGGTGACCTTCTGGATCTTCCGCATCCCGGCATCGACGACATCGCGCTCCACGATGCCCACGATGGTCAGGTCCTGAAAGCCCACCGGCTGATAGACCAGATAATAGCCCTTGCCGCCGTACCGATACCCAGTGCTGCCGCTGCCGCCGCTGCGCACGTTCTCCCGCATGGCGGCAAAGCCGTCGGCATCGACCTTGGCATTTTTCTCCAGATAATCGAACAGGTTCGTCATCCGGGATTCGATCTCACTCTTCGGCTCCTCGGACAGCATCACGCTGCCGTCCGGGTAGATGATGTAGCAGTCGCTCTGACCGTTGTAGGCATGGCCGCCGATCATCTCTTCCAGCGTTGCATTGTTGTAGCTGACGGCAATGCAGGTATAGGTCACACCAGAGACCTCGACCGGCCGGATGGGCACGGTGAACACGACCCGGCGCTCACCCGTGCCTATGACATAGCTGCTCACGCTGGACCGGCCGGTCGCATACGTCGCCGCAAACGCGCCCCACAGTTCCTGCGCCTCTCCGCTCTCTCCGGTGGCTTTCAGATACTGGCTGGACTCGTTGAACAGGTACAGCTCACTGTACCGCCAGGTCGTTTTTTCGCGGTTGAAGTGGCGCAGACTGGCCCGGATGGCCGTTTCGTCTGCCTCCTCCTGCAAGCTGTTGCCCCACTCGCTCAGCACGTTCCAGTTGCGCTGCGCGAACATGGTAAACGTCTTGTTCACCTGCTCGTAGGTCTCCAGCAGGTTTTGGGTGCTCTCCCGATAGAACTGGCGCTGCACATATACCAGATAGCCCACAATGTTGAAAAGGCACACCACCACCAGGAGCGTAAGCGCAGCGGCTCGCCGTCTGCTTCTCTCTATCCTATAATCCCATGACATATTCATCGTACCCCCGATTTTTTTCGAGAGAAGTTAAAATTTCTTAGCCGCATCTTTGCTGCATCGCTTCAAATCTACCAGATTCTTCCTCTTCTGTCAATGCTCTTCCATAGTTTTTCCCGTTTGAACTCTGGCCGTTTTTTCCGGTTTATGCTATACTGGGTCTGTTCTTCAGGCCCTGCGCCGCGCGGGAGGGTTCCGGCGGCTTTTTCTCTTTTCAGAAAGGATCGTTTCATGCAACAGATCGTGATCTTAGGCGGCGGTGCAGCCGGGATGGCGGCGGCGCTGGCCGCAGCACAGGCGGCCCCCGCCGGGGCAGTGCGCGTCACCGTGCTGGACCGCAACCCCCGCTGCGGCAAAAAGCTGCTGGCCACCGGCAACGGCCGGTGCAACCTCAGCAACACCGGCATCGCGCCGGCGTGCTATTTCACCGCAGACCCAAAGGCGCTGGCCCCGCTGCTGAACGCCGTGAACACCGCCGCGCCGCTGGAATGGTTCCGGGCGCTGGGGCTTTACACCCGCACCGACGAAGCCGGGCGGGTCTACCCGTATTCCAATCAGGCGGCGGACGTCCTCGCCCTGCTGGAGGGCCACATGGCCCGGCTGGGGGTGGAGGTGCGCACCGGCTGCACCGTCAACACCCTGAGCCAGAACCGGAACGGCTACGCTGTCCTCTTCGACAGTGCCGAGCGCAGCAACGAAACGCTCCATGCCGATGCCGTCATCTGCGCCATGGGCGGCAATGCAGGCCCGCAGTTCGGCACCGATGGCTTTGGCACCCGCTTTGCCGCCCAGTGCGGCGGAAAGCTGGAATCGCTCTACCCCTGCCTGACCGCCTTGCAGACGGCCCGGCCCAACAAAGCGCTGGCCGGCATCCGGGTCAAGGCCCGCGCCGCGCTGCTCGACCTGGACCGCCACACCCTGCTGGCCGAAGAGACGGGTGAGGTGCAGTTCACCGACTACGGCCTGTCCGGCATCTGCATCATGCAACTGTCCGGCCTGCTGGCCCCCCGGCGCGGCCCGAAGCGCCCCGCTGTGGAGCTGGACCTCTTCCCCGCGCTGGACGAGGCCGCGCTGACGGCTCTGTTCTCCGGGCGGGTGCCCCTGCTGCCGGGCCGGACGCCCGCTGATTTCTGGACGGGGCTGCTCAACCCCAAACTGGGCCGCGCCCTCTGGGCAGCGGCCCGCCTGCCGGACACACCGCTGGACACCCTGCCCGATGCCGCCTGGCAGGTGCTGGCCAACACGGCCAAGCACTGGCTCTTCGAAGACCTGACCCCCTGCGGCTGGAAACAGGCCCAGACCACCGGCGGCGGCCTGAGCCTGACCGAGCTGGAGCCCAGCTTCCAGTTCAAGGGCTGTCCGGGGCTGTACTTCGTGGGCGAAACGCTGGACTGCGCCGGGACGTGCGGCGGCTTCAACCTGCACTGGGCCTTCGGCAGCGGCATCACTGCCGGGCGGGACGCCGTGCGCACCCTGCGCCGCCCGCACAAAAAGAGATGACAAGACCCGGCCCTCTCCTGCACATCTGCCGGAGAGGGCCGGGTCTTTTTGCGTTCTTTTTATTCGTTTGCGGCTTTGTCCAGCGTGGCTTCCTCCGCTTCTTCCTCCTTCTGGTACTCCGCAAAGGCCGACCACATGGGTTCGACCCGCTTGCCGTGGAACTTGCGGTCCACATAGTTCCGGGTGATGGCCGCGACCGTTCCCGACAGGCTCAGCACACCGATCAGGTTCGGCAGCATCATCAGGCCGTTGAAGGTATCGGACAGGTCCCACGCGAGGTCGAGCTTCATCGTCGCACCCACCAGCACCATGGCCACGAAGACCACCTGATAGCCCATGCTGGCCTTGGTGCCGAACAGATATTCAAAGGCTTTGGTGCCGTAGTGGCTCCAGCCCAGCACCGTGGAATAGGCGAACAGCAGAATGGATACCGCGATGAACTTGGGGCCAAAACTGCCGAACACGGTGGAGAAGGCTTCGCCCACCAGCGCAGAGCCCTGCACCTCGGTGAGCATCCGGCCGGTGTTCAGGTCCACGAAGCCGGACGTCAGGATGACCAGCGCCGTCAGGGTGCAGACCACGATGGTATCGGCAAAGACCTCAAAAATGCCCCACATGCCCTGCTGCACCGGCTCCTTGACGTTGGAGGACGCGTGCACCATGACCGACGAGCCGAGGCCCGCCTCGTTGGAGAATGCGCCGCGCTTGAAGCCCCAGGTGATGGCGCGGGACACACCGTAGCCCAGCACACCGCCGCCCGCCGCCTGCATGGCGAAAGCGCCTTTGAAGATGGCCGCGAATGCAGCCGGGATCGCCGTGACATGGGTCAGCACGACCGTCAGCGCACCCAGGATGTAGAACAGCGCCATCAGCGGAACGACCTTTTCCGTCACGGCCGCCACACGCTTCAAGCCGCCCAGGATGACCAGCGCGGACAGCACCGCCAGCAGGATGCCGGTGAGGAGATTCGGCACCTGGAAGGCCGCATTCATGTTGCCCGCAATGGAGTTGATCTGGCTCATGTTGCCAATGCCAAAGGAGGCCAGCACACAGAAGCAGGCGAACAGCACCGCCAGCACCCGGCCCAGCTTTTTGCAGCCCTTCTTGCTGCCCAGACCGTCGGCCAGGTAGTACATCGCGCCGCCGGACCACTCGCCGTCGGCGTTCTTGCGGCGGTAAAAGATGCCCAGAACGTTTTCCGAGTAGTTGGTCATCATGCCCAGGATGGCCATGGCCCACATCCAGAAGATGGCACCCGGCCCGCCGCTGAGGATGGCCGTTGCTACGCCCACGATGTTGCCGGTGCCGATGGTCGCCGCCAGCGCGGTGCACAGGCTCTGGAACTGGCTGATGGCCTTATCGTTCTTTTCGGTATGGGCCGTGATGTCCCGGTCGGTGAAGATGGCACCGATGGTGTTCCGCAGCCAGTACCGGAAATGCCCGAACTGGAAAAAACCGGTGCGCACCGACATCACAAAGCCGGTGCCGAACAGCAGTGCCAGCCCCACCGGCCCCCAGACGATGCCGTTGACAACTCCATTCACGCTCGTAATGGTCTCTAACATGATCGTTCCCCCTCTGCAAAACAAAAAGCGGACAGAACGCCAAAGGCTCTGCCCGCAAAACGCAGCTTCCCGCACAGGGGTCTCCTGCTGCTGACAGACACACCCCTTTGTGCGCAACAGACGGCGGCTCCGCCGTCTCCCCTCATTCTGTTCCCGTGTGATGCACAGTTCCGCTTGTCTGTGCGTGATAGAAGAACTGTATCATAGTTCCCCGCCGCTGGCAAGCTTTTTGTTTCAATTTATTCTGAGGTTTCATCTTTGATGCAAAGTGGATGAATTTTATTTTCGTATGACTTTTCCGCACAGCCCGCGTTTTTTGTATAATCCGCAGGCGGCGGGGCCATCCTTTCCGTAACACCGGCAAAGGAGGCGTCAGGAATGCACAAAGGCGGATGGAAGCCGTTCTGGGCCGCACTGGGGGCGGCGCTTCTGGTGCTGCTGCCGCTGGTGGGCGGCACCGTCCTGCTCACCCGGCAGATGCTGCGCCAGCAATGGCTGATGCAGACTGCCGAGCCACAGCGGGGCGTACCCATCGACCTGCCCAAAGCCGACGACCGGATGACACTGCTGCTCTGCACCGCCGGGGAGCAGCCCGGCTTCGTGCTGTTCTACCTGAACGCGCCCCAGAACGCCGCCCATCTGCTGGCCGTGCCGGGGCAGCTGACGGTGCCGTTCGGCGGCGGCGAAGCCTCGCTGGCCCAGTGCTATGCAGCAGCCGGCCCGGCGCGGTGCCGTCAAGCCCTGCTGGAAACGCTGGCCCTGCCGGAGGATACCCTGTATCTGGCCCTCTCGCCCGCCGTGCTCGAAACGCTGGCAGCGCGGTATGGGGCCGTGCGGGTCAGCCTTTCGGGCGCACTGACCGCCGAGGAGCTGGACGCCCTCGGCCAGAGTTCCAGCGTCCAGACCTTCCGCGCACGGGAAGCATCGGATCTTCTGACCGGGCTGGACGCCGACGGCCTTTTACCGCCCAGCCGCCGGGCCGCAGCCCGCGCCGCCGTGTGGGACGCCTTTTTCCGCCAGAACTTCGAGCTGCTGCCCTCCACCCTGCCGGAGGCCCTGCGCAGCCAGAGTTCCGCCCTGCTGACCGACTTTGCAGCCCAGGACTACACCCTGCTTGGCGACATCCTCGAATTTCTCGTGAACCGCGCGGCGGTGTTCCAGTCGGACGCCCTGCCCGGCGCGTGGGACCGCAAGGCGGGCACTTACACCGTCACCGAGGCGTCCCGCGCAGCGGTGCAGACCTTCCTCAACGTCTCCCCCACCGAGGGGCAGGCGTCGTCCGCCAGCGAGCCGTAGCCCAGCACCAGTGTGCCCGCAAGGCCGCGGGCGCTGCCGGTCAGGTCGTAGTCGCTCAACAGGCTCAGCCGGACGCCCTCGGCCTCGGCAGCGGCCCGGAGTGCCGCATCCGGCGGGGCATCCCGGAGCGCCGCCAGCAGATGCAGACCGGTGTGCAGGCCGGAAAAACGAAGTTCTCCCGGCGCGAAGGCTGCATTCAGCGCCCGGACCAGCGCATCCCGCCGGGCCTTGTAGGCCACCCGCTCCCGCGCCAGATGCCGGGTGAAATATCCCTCGTTGATGAACCGGGCCAGCGTCTGCTGCTCGAACCGGCTGACCGGGCTGGAATAGAGCCGGTACGCTGCCCGCCACGCCGGGAGCAGCTGGATTGGGAGCACCATATAGGCGATGCGGATGCTGGGGGCCAGACTGCGGGAGCAGGTGGAAAGGTAGACCACCGGGCCGTCGGCCCCTGCCATGCCCTGCAGGCTGGGCAGCGGGCGGGTGTCGAAGCGGAACTCGGAGTCGTAGTCGTCCTCAATGATGTAGCGCTCCCCCGGCCTGCGGGAGGCCCAGTGGAGCAGCTCGGCCCGGCGTCCGGCGGGCATGGTGGCCCCGGTGGGGAACTGGTGGCTGGGGGTCACATAGCAGACCGCCGCACCGGAGCGGGACAGCGCCTCGATGGACAGGCCGTCCGCATCCACGGGCAGGCAGCAGCAGGAGACGCCGTTGTTCTCCAGCACCCGCCGGGCGCGGGGGTAGCCGGGGTTCTCCACCGCCGCCGGGCCGGGCAGCAGCGGGGCCAGCAGGCCCAGCAGATATTCCAGACCCGCCCCCACGACGACCTGCTCCGCCCGGCACTGCACGCCCCGGTATTCTTCCAGATAATCCGCCAGCGCCTGCCGCAGCTCGATGTCCCCCTGCGCGTCGCCGTGGGTCAGCAGTTCGGGCGAGGAGTAGAGCAGCTCCTTCTGGAGCCGTGCCCAGGTGCGGAACGGGAAGAGGGCCGGATCCACCCCCCGCGTGGAGAGGTCATACCGCACCGGCTGCACCGGCGGTCCCGCCTCCGGCTGAGGCAGGAGCGCGGCGGGCGGCGGCGCGGCCGGGCGGATGGGCAGGGCCAGATATTCCTGTACATAAAAGCCGCTGCGCTCCCGCGATTCCAGATATCCTTCCGCCGCAAGCAGCTGGTAGGCCGCATCCACGGTGTTCACCGAGACGGACAGCTCCGCCGCCATCCGCCGCTTGCCGGGCATCCGGGTGCCCGCCGGGATGGCCCCGGTGCGCATCTCCTCGGCCAGGCTCTCATAGAGCTGTTCGTACAGCGGCACCGCCGAGGCTGCATCCAGTGCTGTCGTCAAATGGAACACAAAACCCCTCCTCTTTTTGGGCATTCCCTCAAACTGACCCCATAAAAAAACTATATTCTGGGTATTTTCACAGGGCCAGTTTTGCGTATAATAGGAGCATACCCGCTGTACACCCAAATGTCAAGTAGTTTTATGGGTAAATTGGAACATTTCGGTCTCCTGGCAGGTCTTTGTGAAAATTGGAGGGAATCATCATGTCAACCACCGCAATGTGGCTGCTGCTGGCAGTCGTTGTCATTGTCATTGTCTTTGCAAGTGTGCTGTACAAGCGCACCTTTACCGTCCACGAGCTGGCGCTCACCGGCGTCATGGCCGCGCTGAGTCTGGTAGCCTATCTGTTCTTCCGGGTTCCGTTCTACGGCGGCTCCTCGTTCCATCTGGGCAACACCTTCACCGCGCTGACCGCCCTGCTGCTGGACGGCGTGTCCGGCGGTCTGGCCGGTGCCATCGGTCTGGCTCTGGCCGACATCCTGGCCGGTGATCCGGGCTATGCCGTCACCACCTTCGTGCTGAAGTTCCTCATCGGCATCACCTGCGGCGCGGTGGCCCACAAGGTGTTCAAGCTCCGCGACCTCGACCGCCACAGCTCCGGCTATCTGGTCAAGGTCATCGTGGCTGCCGGTTCCGGCCTGCTGCTGAACGTCTTCACCGACCCGTTCCTCGGCTACTTCCGCAACGTTTACATCTTCGGTCAGGAGTACACCGTAGCCCAGGCCCTGACCAAGATCGCCGGCGGCGTCACCTTCGTGAACAGCGTGGCTTCCACCGTCTGCGTCGTCCTGCTCTACCTTGCACTGCGCCCGGCCCTCGACCGCGCCGGTCTGCTGCCCAAGGGAGAGAAGAAGAACTAAGCCTTTCCCCTGCCTCTCCACAGGTCTCTACACAAAAGCCCGCCCCCGGTGCCGCACATCTGCGCAGCACCGGGGGCGGGTCGTTTATTGCTCTTTTTCAAATACGAGGAAGCGGAACGCGATGTCGGTGGTCAGCTCCGGCAGGGCGGCCAGACGGGCCGCGCCGTCGCGGGGCGTTTTCCAGTAGTAGGGCGTCATGGCGAAGAGCGCTTCCAGCTGGGCGGCGGGCACCGTGATGGTCCCGGAGACTTCCCGCTCCCCGATGGGGCGGAAGCCTTCATACGCCACCTGCTGCACCGGGTTTTTGTAGGGCGTCTCGTAGAGGACGGCCTTCATCTGGTACAGATGCTCCGCGCCGGGCACGACGTAGAGCATCCGCCCGCCGGGGCGCAGCACCCGCAAAAACTCCTCCCGCGCAAAGGGCGAGAAACAGTTCAGCAGCAGGTCGGCCCATCCGGTGCGGACCGGCTGGGCAAAGCTGGATGCCACCGCATAGCGGGCCGTGGGCAGTGCCTTCGCCGCCAGCCGGACTGCCGGTTTGGCGATATCGAACCCCGCCAGCTCCAGCGGCTGCCCGGCCGCATCAAACTGCCGGGCGATGCAGCGGTCGTACCAGCCCTCGCCGCAGCCTGCATCCAGCAGGTGCAGCGGGGCCTCCGGCCCGGCCGGGAGACCGTATTCCAGACACAGCTCCCCCACCGCCTGCCCAAAGATGCCATAGTATCCGGCATTCAGAAAGGCGCGGCGGGCGGCGACCATCTCTTTGCTGTCGCCGGGGGCCTTGGTGCGCATGCTCTGCACCGGCAGCAGGTGCCAGTAGCCCTCTCTGGCGCGGTCAAAGCAGTGGCCGGAGGGGCATTTCAGATCCTGCTCCCCGGTCAGCGGCCCGCCGCACAGCGGGCACTGCCATGGCTCAGACTTCATCGCTGTGATCCTCGATGGGAGCCGTTGCGCCGCCGTGGGCGTTCATATACTCTTCGAAGTTGGTAAACTTCTGCTGCGGCGGGCGGCGGCTGATGAGGACCAGGCCCGGATCTTCGTCCCGGCTGGGCGCACTGTTCCGGCTGCGGCTGCGGGAGGCCTCCTGCTTCGGGGCACGGGGTGCGCGGGCGGGCTGGCCCGCAGTGCTGCGCTCCGTGCGGCCCTTGCCGGTGTTGGCACTGCCTGCGGCGTTCTGTGCCGGGCGGGCCGGGCGCTCCGTCCGCTCGGTGCGGCCCCCGCGAGCCGGGCGGCTGGCGCTGCCCGGCTGGGCATTGCGGCGGCTCTGGCTGTTCGGGGCGTTCTGAGCGTTCTCGCCTTTGGCGCTGCCGGCCGGGGCTGCCGTTTTTGCGGCGGGCTGGGCTGCGGGCGCACTGGGCTTTTTGGCCGGGCGCAGCGGCGTCGCTTCCGGGGCGCTCACAAAGTGGGGGTCGAACTTGGGCTGGGCGTTGCTGCCGCGGTTCGGGGCGGCATTGCTGCCCTCGCGGCGGGGGCGGCTGTTGTTGGAGCGGCGGTTTTCGCTGCGCCCGCCGGGGGTGCGCTTCTGGTTTTCATCCATGGATGGTTCCTCTTTCGGTTGAGATTTCATCGGCTCTGCCTTGGCAGCAGCCGTTTTTTCTTTTTTGGGCCGGGCCGGTTTTGCCGCTTTGGCGGGCTTTTCCGGCTGGGCGGCAGGCACTTCGGCCTCCGCCTTGGGTTTTTTGCCCCGCACAGGCGGCTCCTTTTTGGCAGGGGCGGGCACACCGTCCCACGGGTGGCCGGATACCACCGGGATCTTCCGGCGGTTCAGCTTTTCGATCCCGGCCAGATACTCCTGCTCCTCCGGGGCGCAGAAGCTGACGGCCGTGCCGTCGGCACCGGCGCGGGCCGTGCGGCCGATGCGATGGACGTACGTTTCCGGCACTTCGGGCAGATCGTAGTTGAAGACATGGGACAGCTCGCTGATGTCGATGCCGCGCGCGGCGATATCGGTAGCCACCAGCACTTTGGTATTTCCGGCCTTGAAGCCCTCCAGCGCCGCCACGCGGGCGGACTGGCTCTTGTTGCCGTGGATGGCCGCTGCCGGGATACCCTGCTTGTTCAGGTCTTTGGCGATCTTATCCGCGCCGTGCTTGGTGCGGCTGAAGACCAGCGCGTTCTGCACCGGCGGTTTCAGATTCTGGATGAGCCAGGGCAGCAGGAACTTCTTGTTGCCCTTCTCGACGAAATACAGGCTCTGGTCAATGCGGTCCACGGTGCTGGACACCGGGTCCACCTTGACGAAGGCGGGGTCGTGCAGGATGCCGGCCGCCAGCTGCTCGATTTCCTTGGGCATGGTAGCGCTGAACATCAGGTTCTGGCGCTGGGCGGGCAGCTTGGCGATGACCTTTTTCACGTCATGCACAAAGCCCATGTCCAGCATCCGGTCGGCCTCGTCCAGCACGAAGATCTCGATGTGGGAGAGGTCGATGAGGCCCTGCCCCACCAGGTCGTTCAGGCGGCCGGGGCAGGCGATGAGGATATCGACGCCCTTCTTGAGGGCCGCGACCTGCGGGGCCTGGCCAACGCCGCCAAAGATCACGGTGCTGCGCTGGTTCAGGTACTTGCCGTACAGCTCAAAGCTCTCGCCGATCTGCAGCGCCAGCTCGCGGGTGGGGGTCAGGATCAGGGCACGGACGGCCCCTTTCTTTTTGGCCGGGGCCGCCGTCAGGCGGTCCAGCATGGGCAGCGCAAAGGCTGCGGTCTTGCCGGTGCCCGTCTGGGCGCAGCCCATCAAATCCCTCCCGGCCAGCACCGGCGGGATGGCCGATGCCTGAATGGGCGAGGGGGATTCGTAGCCCGCCTCCGCAACGGCACGCAGCAGCGGGGCGGACAGATTCAGTTCGTTAAAAGTCATGGTTCTCCTATTGTCCATGAAATGCTTCCGCCTCGCCCTGCCGGGGAGGCCTTTGCATTTCATTCTGTTACTCTTTGATTTTCCGGCACTCGATGTAATACCGTTTTTCCTCCGCATGGCCCATGCTGAAGGTCTTGCGGGGCAGCACACCGCCCATCACGACGCCCTTGAACAGGTCGCTCTTGTCGAACGGCGGCAGCAGGAAGGCCACGCCGCCCTGCTTGCACAGGGCGCGGACCGCAGGCTCATCGTGGACGTAATCCACGCGGGCCTCGATGTGGCGGGCCATAAAGTATTCGATGAAGGCGTCGATGGTGCCGACGGTCAGCGGGGCCACAGGGTGCTCGAAGCTGAGCACATTGGCGACGTGGGGGCCTGCCAGCGTGAAGGACTGCTGCCGGGCATCGCCGAAGCAGATGCCTGCATTGTGGGAGTCGCTCCACGCGATGAGGGCCAGCAGCACCGCGCCGCAGTCCACGTTGAACAGCACCCGGTGGATCGGCTCGATCTCGATGGCGGGCGAGTGGACGTTGCACACCTCGGCCAGGCACCAGCGGGCCGGGTGGTCTGCCTGCTGCTCCGGGGGCAGGGTCTGCTTCAGCTCTTCCCAGTAGGCCTTGGCCGATGCCAGCGAGTGGTTGCCGTCGCCCACGGCCAGCGTCAGCGGAGCTGCGCCCCTGGCCTGCGGATACCGGGCATCAAAGACTTCCTGACGGCCCAGCCCCTGCAGGGCCGCATCGATCTGGGCCAGCAGAGCCGGGTCTTCCACGGCCCAGCCCGCGATGTGCCCGCCGCCCAGCATCAGTTCGCCTTCGTAGACCTTGCGCAGCGCGTCTTTCTTCGCCCCGATGGGCTCGATGAGGGTGCAGTCCGGGTCGTCGGCCAGCATCATGACGTGGGGCGTTTCCAGGCTGGCCCCGCGCCGGACGGCCATCCGGGGCGGGATGCGGCTCTCGACCGTGTGTTCGCTGGGGCGCACCTCCGGCTGGGCACCCTCGGCGTAGCTGTAGGCTTCAAGGTCGATCTTCCCCACCAGCCCCTGCCGGATGCGGCCGCTCTGCTCGGTGCGCTCCACATAAATAAAGCCGTCCACCGCACGGGTCAGCACCGTGCGGAGATAGTCGTCCATGGTCTCATGGATCTTCTGGATGCGGCCGGTCACGCCGCTCTCTTCCAGATACACTTCCGGCAGGACCAGGTTCAGGGTGCTGGGCGAACCTGCCGCCGTCCGGGCCGCTTTTTCCCAATAGGAGCGGTCGCTCGTAAACTGATCGCAGGCCACGCAGCCCCACTGTTCCAGCGGGATATTCTCCGCCGGAAGCAGGATGTGTGCCGGAGAAAAGCACGATGTTTTGTTCATATCACATTCCTCCCTCTCGCGTTATTGAAAGGAAACCGTAGTTTTTATTCATAGTATCCGGCCGCATTGTCCCGCACGACCACATGCTCGACGCCCGCTTCGGTCTGCGCCTGCACCAGAGCAGCGCGCTCCTCGGCGGTCATGGTGGAGGCCGAAGGCACCCGCACCACAAGGTTCTTCACGCCCAGCTGTGCGGCCGGGACGCCCAGTGTGCTGGAGGTGTCGGCCACCTCGGCCAGCGTATAGCTGTACCACAGGGTCACACGGCTGCCGAAGCGCTGCTCCCAGACCGCCATATCGGCCCGCAGCTGGTCGGCACGGCTCACGCCGTTGGTGGTGCCATAGTCCTGCTTGCTGCTGGTGGAAGCCGGGAACTGGACGTTCTCCAGCACCATCTGCTCAAACCCGGCGGTGTGCAGCTCGTCGATGAGATCGCCGATGTACTGGACGGCTGCGTCCGCATAGGGGTTCAGCCAGGGCTTGCCGTCGGCAGACGCCTTGTTGTCCAGCCAGAGATAGGCCTGCCCCTTATATCCAATGGCCATGGCGTGGTCGGCGCGGGCACCGGCCGGGTCACGGAAGGCGGCGAGCTTCGCCACCGGGATGAGGCCCTCTTCCCGGAAGATAGCGGCCACCCTGGCCGGGTCCACGGTCACGCTGGCCGGGCTGGCCGCAGCGGCGGGCACCTGAGACGCATAGTAGACCACACCGGTGGAGTCCTTCAGGGTCACGACGGCATATTTCACGCCCTGCGAGGCCAGCTGCTGCGCCGCAGCGCGGATGGAGGCCTCCTCAGTCAGGGCCGTGATGTCGGCCTCGGCCCAGCTGCCCTCCACGATGGCGGTGCCGTCCACAGCGGGCGTCACCACCTCCGGCTGCACCTCCGAAGAAGCGGCCGGTTCACTCGCCGCAGAGGACGCCGGGCTCTCCGCCACGGACGATGCGCTCGCGCTGGCGGGGGAGGAGGCGGAAAGATCCCGGTTGCGCACCACGGTGTACCAGGTATGCGTTGCCCAGTCCAGCACATGGGGAGCTGCCAGCCAGGCCGCGCCCAGCATCACGAGGACCAGCACGGCGATGCCGATCCCCTTTTTTACCCGCATCTCGCGGCTGTAGAAGCTGCGCCGATAGCGCTTGACCTTCTGGCGTTTCGGATATTTTGCCATAATCAACCACCCTCCCTTGGGGTCTTTTACAAGATCACAGAATGGCCGGTAAAGCCATAGATGGCCAGTGCCAGCACCCCGATGTAGATCAGCGTGACGGGCAGGCCGCGAAATGCCTCCGGGATGGCCCGGCTGCGCAGACGGTTCTGTGCTTCCGTCACCAGCATGACGGCCAGCAGATAGCCCAGGCCGCTGCCCAGGCCGAAGCCGAGGGATTGTTCCAGCGTGAAGCTCTGGGTGCGCTCGACCAGCACCGTGCCCAGCACACCGCTGTTGACGGCGGCCACGGGCAGGATGCGGATGAGCTGGCCGCTGCGGGGGCCTTTTGCCAGCTTGAGGACCAGCAGCTCAAACAGGCAGACCGCCGCGATGCAGGTCAGATACATCACCGGGCGCAGCTGGGCGCGGTTGGGCAGCGGGGCAATGAAGCTGCCCGCAAAATAGGCCAGCGGAGCCACCAGCACCTGCGTGATGCAGAGCATCAGGGCAAACCACCAGCTGCTCGTCCGCTCGTCGCCGACGAGCTGGACCAGCCGGGACACGCCCAGGCTGCGGGTGAAGACGGCGTTCTGGGCAAAGATGGCCAGAACGGCATAGTTGAAGAAGACGCCTACCAGGTGCAGCACGTCGCTCATTGTTCTGCCTCCTTCCGGTTCTCCTGCGGATGCACGGCCAGATAGCCGCGCGCCTCATTTTTCAGGTATTTCTGCCGCTCGCGGGCCAGTGCGCGCCAGATGGCGCACACCACGCCCAGCACGATGAAGCCGCCCGCCGGCATCCCGGCCATGGGCAGGACGGAGCGGCTGAGCGGGATGCCGAACACGCTGCCGAGGGCCAGCCACTCGCGCACACAGCCCAACAGCAGCAGGATCAGCGCATAGCCCAGCGTGATGCGCAGACCTTTGGAAACAGCCTTGTGCATCGTTTCCTGCACACGGCCGAAGCGGTAGGTCAGCAGCGGCTCCACCACTAGCAGCGGCAGGTAGATGCCCAGCACCAGCAAATCGGTGCCGAAGAGGGCGTTCAGGATGGGATACACCGCCAGATACACCACAGCGGCGCTGCCGCTGTAGACAAAGGCGCGGGGCAGCAGCTTCTTTTCCAGCTCTTCGGGGGCCGGGCGCTCGTCCCGCAGGGGGCACAGACGGCTGAGCAGGCAGGCCAGCATCCGCGAGGGCGTCAGCAGCAGGGCCACGGCCACCGCCAGCATCACGGCGTTTCTGCCGCTGGTGGCCAGCACCACCAGCGGGGCCAGGCCCATGCCCTGCATGACGACCGGGTTGTTTTTGAAGATGCGGTCATGGTGTGCGAACTTTTCGGGGTCGCGGGTGATCATTTCTGCAACATGACGTTTCATTCCGCATCCTCCTTCCAGCCCAGCAGACGGTACAGGCGGGTCTCGGTGCGGTCCAGCCAGCCGGAAATGCTGTTGACCGTGAGCAGTGCAAAGCAGACCCCCGTATCGTAGACGCCAAAGTAGCGGAAGCCCATGGTCGCGGCACCCACCAGCACACCGTACAAAATGCGGCCGATGCGGTGATGGGCACAGGTATAGGGCTCGTTCAGCAGGAAGACCGCGCTGAACAGCATCGCGCCGGTCAGCAGCTCATCCCGCACACACTGCAAACGGGGGAGCAGGCTGGCCGCAAAGGAAGTGTCCAGCAGGCCCACCTGCCGGGGGAACAGAAACGCGATGAGAGCGCTCGTCACCAGAAAGCTGACGGCTGCGCTCAGGCGGGTATCCTTCTGATACCACAGGAACAGCCCGCAGGCCAGAATGACCAGCGCCGCACCGGTGCCCATGGGGGCAGCATACTCGCCCAGCACCAGCGAGATCGGGCTGAGGTTCAGGATGCCGCCGCTGCGCAGGGTCCGGGAGATGGTATCCGACACCGGCACAGCCGACGCATCCCACAGGGGGATGGCGGTATACGGCTGGGGGTACCGGAACACCTGTTCCGGCCAGGACACCGCCGCGATGACGTAGCCCACCGCCGCCGGGTGGAACGGATAGCTGCCGTAGCCGCCGAAGACCTCCTTGCCGATGAAGACACCGGCCAGGACCGCCGCGATGAGGACGTACCAGTCCACCGTGGCGGGCATGAGCAGCGCGATGAGGAGCGCGAAGCTCTCGCTGGAAAGATCGTTGGACTGGTAGACACGCCGACGCAACAGTGAGACCAGACGGTCGCACAGATTGCCGGTGATCACCGCCGCGCTGCAGAGCAGCAGCGGCCGCAGCCCGTAGAAGTAGCAGGACATGCACAGCAGCGGGACGGCCATCCAGCAGACATGCCGGTAGTAGCGGCCCGTCCGGGTCAGTTCCCGCTGCTGCGCCCGGATCAAAGTTTCATCCATGGCTCAGCACCTCTCACAGCGCAGCCAGACGGCGCACAGCCGCCGCCGGGTCTGCCGCACCAAAGACGGCACTGCCCGCCACCAGAATGTCCGCGCCGGCCTCCACGCAGAGCGGGGCCGTGGCGTCGTCCACGCCGCCGTCCACTTCCAGCAGGAAATGTGCGCTCCGTCTGGCCCGCTCTTCGCGCAGCCAGCGCAGCTTTTCCAGCGCCGAGGGCATGAACTTCTGCCCGCCGAAGCCCGGCTCCACGCTCATGACCAGAACGAGATCCAGCTGGTCCAGATACGGGGCCAGCGCCTCCGGGGCCGTGCCCGGCTTGATGGTCAGGCCGACCTTGCACCCCTGCGCCTTGATGGCGTCGATGGTCTGCTGGATGTCGTCCTCACATTCCAGATGGAAATTCTGCAGCGTGGCCCCCGCCTTTGCAAACGGCTCGGCATAGGCCAGCGGGTGGCTGATCATCAGGTGCACATCGTAAAACGCTGTGGGCATCCCCTTGTGCAGGCTCTTCAGCACCGGCACACCAAAGCTGATGTTGGGCACGAAATGGCCGTCCATCACATCGTAGTGCAGCATCTGCGCCCCGGCGTCCAGCACCATCCGGCAGTCTGCGCCCAGCTTCGTGAAATCGGCTGAAAGGATCGAAGGACTTACAATCGTCATGTTCGTTTGTACTCTCCGTTATTTTTTCAAAAAGTTTTGCCATGCGTCCTGTTTTTGTGCTCCGTACAGGAACAGAATTCAGGGTAGACATAGCTATTCTTAGTTTACATGAAAACGCAGAAAAAATCAAATCCGCAGCCGTGTTTTTCACGGAAAAGTCGCAAAAATCCCTTTTGCAGCCCCCATCATGCAAAAAACAGCCAAGCCGTTCCACGCGACGGAACAGCCTGGCTGTGCAGGATTCAGTTGACCGGCTTCATACTGGCGGGGTCTTCCACCGGCACCGGACGGCCCGCTTCGTCGGGCAGGCGCTTGATCTCGCCGGGGTTGGGCGGGCAGGTGGGCAGGGTGAACACGAACCGGCACCACTCGCCCTGCTGGCTCTCGACCCGAATCTGGCCGCCGGACAGGTTGACCAGCACCTTGCAGATGTTCAGGCCCAGACCTGCGCCGCGGGCGTGGAGGCCGCGGGAGCGGTCTTCCTTATAGAAGCGCTGGAACACATAGGGCAGCGCCTCCGGGCTGATGCCCTGACCGGAGTTCCAGATGGAGACCTCCACCTCCGGGCCCAGCTTCTCGACGTGGAACCGGATGGTCCCGCCCGCCGGGGTGAACTTGATGGCATTGTCCAGAAGGTTGTACACCACCTGATGAATGAGGTCGGGGTCGGCATAGACCAGAACTTTTTCGTCCATGGTCAGGCCCTCCAGCTCGATCATGCCATCGTTGATCCGCTGTTCCGCCGAGAGCGCCACGCCGGTCAGGGTCTCCCAGATGTTGAACATCCGGGCGTTCACCTGATACTCGCCGCTTTCCAGCTTGGACAGGTCCAGCATGTTCTGGATGAGCCGGGCCAGACGGCCGGTCTCCTCGCTGACCAGCTGCAAATAGTGGTTCTGCATGTCGGGCGGGATGGTGCCGTCCAGAATGCCGTCGATGAAGCCCTTGATGGTGGTCATCGGGGTGCGCAGCTCGTGGGCGATGTTGCCCATGAACTGGCCGCGCGAATTGTCGTTGGACTGGATGTTTTCGGCCATCTGGTTGAAGGTGTGGGCCAAGTCCACGACCTCGCCTTCGCCCTCGACCCCCTCAACGCGGACCGAGAGATCCCCGCCGCCGAACCGCTGCGCGGCCTCGGTGATCTTTTGCAGCGGGTCGGTGAGCCGCCGCATCAGGACGCTTGTCAGCACACTGGCGCAGAGCAGCATGATGCAGGCCGAGAAGAAGAAGTTCGACCAGAACTCCTCCTTGAAATCGGTCAGCCGTGCACCGGACGAGCACAGGAAGAGATAGCCGCTGCAAGCGCCGTTGTCGTCCATCATTTTCCGCACGGAAACGTAGCTTTTTTCGGTCAGGACGCCATCCAGCGTGCTCAGGACATGGTAGGGCTTCTCATCCCCCACCCTGGCCATCAGGGCTTGCGGCACGGCATCCTCCGCCAGCTGCGCCGGGTTGGAGGTGATAAGGACATGGCCGTCCTCATCGGTCAGGAACAGATAGGCCTCGGCGCTCTCGCCGATGATCTCCAGCTTGGTGCTCAGCGCGTCCAGTTCCTCGCCCTTGGGCAGGGCCGCCTGCTGGACCACGTAGTCTGCCGCCCGCCGGGTGACCTCGGCCACACTGTCCAGCGCTTCGTACCGCTCCTGCGCAAAGTAGCGGTTAAACAGGACCCACTCCGAGCAGCCCATCACCGCCGTGCCCAGCACCAGAAGGGTCGCCACCACCGAAAAGAAGGTGACGGAAATACTTTTGCGCATTACTGACGCACCTCGAACTTATAGCCCACGCCCCAGACGGTCTTGAGTTCCCACTTATCGGAGGCACCGGCCAGCTTCTCGCGCAGGCGCTTGACATGGACGTCGATGGTGCGGCTGTCGCCGTAGTATTCGAAGCCCCATACCTCGTCCAGCAGCTGGTCGCGGGTGTAGACGCGGTTCGGGTGGGATGCCAGGCAGTTGAGCAGCTCCAGCTCCTTGGGGGGTGCCTCCACCACCTTGCCCTTGACCCGCAGCTCGTAGCTGTTCATATCCAGGCGGAGGTTGTCGAACTCGATGACGCCCTCGGTGCTCTCGGCAGCCGCCGTGCTGGTCTGGCAGCGGCGCAGCACCGCCTTGATGCGGGCCACGACCTCTTTTGCGTCAAAGGGCTTGACCATGTAGTCGTCCGCGCCCAGTTCCAGGCCCAGCACCTTATCAAAGGTCTCGCCCTTGGCCGTGAGCATCATCACCGGCGTATTGCCCAGCTTGCGGATGCGGCGGCAGACTTCCAGACCGTCCATCCTGGGCATCATCACATCCAGCAGGACCATGTCCGGCTTGACCTGATTGAACTTTTCCAGACCTTCCTCGCCGTCGTTGGCGATGGTGACCTGATAGCCCTCCTTGGTCAGATAGAGCCGCAGCAGCTCGCAGATATTGACGTCGTCATCCACGACAAGGATCTTTTCGTTTGCCATGAGTGTTCCTCCTGTATCCATGTAGCGTTCTTAAAAATCGTCCCACAGCCTGGGACGGGTGTTTTCAAAGAGTCCCTATCTTCTATTATACGGAACAGTTATGACAAAATAAAGAAGGTTTTGTATGATTTTTGGGATTTGGGCGAAAATGGGCTTCTTCAAAATCGGAAACCCTTTTCTCAAGTTTTTTTATTTTTCGTCAGACCCTCTTAATTTTCTCTAAGAAAGCGTCCCATCTTCGTTCATTTATGCCATTGGAATTTCTTTCAAGATGCAGTATCATCTATCCATCCACTTCCGATCCACTTATTTCTACGTTATACGGAGGTTTATTTTATGTTGACGCTTTTACATTCTTTTCTCGAAAGCTACATCGACCCTTACTTTGCCGAGATTGTTTACAATTGGAATGAACTTGTATTGAGCATCATCGGCGGAGTTTCAACCATCGTTTCTTACTATTTCCCTGTTAATTCCAATTCAAAGCACAACACTCACTTTGCCGCTGTCGTGTTTCTTCTGTTTTTAACAGTTACAGGTTACACCTATTACTGTAATCAGACCTATACCCGCCTCCCGACTGTCACCTATATGGCAGATTCTTACGAAACGGTTCGTCAGAAACTGCCATGTAGTTCCCCTCGTCTTAAAATCGATTCGAATTCTCAAAAACAATACCAGAATGACCCAAATTTGTCTTCTTCTTGTTTTCGAGTGCTCTTTATGTCGCCTGCGCCTGGAACTTTCCAAAAGAAAGATGCCCCGGTCACACTTTATCTCACCTGGTCCGATAAAATTTATGACACGGAATTTTCTACACCTTCGGGGCTATTCTCGAATCAGCAGTTGGAAAACATGCCGACATTCCATGCAAATCAGTTTACCCTCTATACACATGCAATGGGTGCCCTTCTTCTGTCTCATAAGGAGAGCCCGTTATTTAACTACTCTTATCTTGGTGCGGACCAGGTTGGCCGAGTATCTGTTACCATTTCTCTGTTCAACTATGAAAGTAAGCAGTGTGTTCAATCTTTCCAGATTTCTCTGGGAGATTCTGTAACCTTTTCCGACCTTCCTTCTGGTACATACTATTACACTGCCGTTGCTGATGGATATCGTTCCGTTATCTCCGACCATCCGTTTCATCTTGATGCTTCGTTGGATCAGCTTTCCGATCCATGTACCTGGGGACTCAACATGGAACCCATTTCTTCGGATTATTCTCCCGAATCTAAGGTCCGGCTTGTTGATGCACAAAATCAGCCGCTGGCAAACGTCTCCGCTGAACTTCGTCTTGACATGCAGGATGGTTCCCTGATTGATTTTTACGACTCTCTTCCTGTTTATACCGATGAAAACGGCATTGCTATGATGGCTGACTCTATCAATTCGATTCCCGCATCCTATCCTCTTACGGTTTCGTTGTCTAACCAGTATACATTGTCTGCTTCCTTACTTGAGCAAAATTCGTTCCACCTTGGCTCTTTTGATGCCGCCACTCAGACCTGGACCATCCGAATCGATTCCTGAGAAAACGCAAGACGATTCGCCAACTTTGTCCATTATATATTTATCGGCAAAGTTGAACATTCGCAGATGTTTGCCATTTGCTTTCTTGCCGATAAAATGGTATAATCATCTCATGGGAGGTGTTCAGATGAACTATCAATCTGTCGCTGATACGGCAAAAGCATGGAATCTTTCCGAGCGCACGGTCCGTAACTACTGTGCTTCCGGCAAGATTCCGGGGGCAGTTCTTACCGGCAAGACATGGAACATTCCGCAGGACGCAAAACGTCCAGAGCGCATCAACAAAAAGCAGCAAGCGCCCCGCGCCCTGCTCGATATTTTGCAGGACGAGATGACCGGACACATGAAAGGCGGGATTTACCACAAAATTCAGATCGATCTCACCTACAATTCCAACCACATTGAGGGAAGCCGTCTGACCCACGACCAGACGCGGTATATCTACGAAACCAATACCATCGGCATGGAACATGGTGTCGTCAACGTCGATGATGTGGTGGAAACCGCCAATCATTTCAAGTGCATCGATCTGATCATCCGGGATGCCAAGAAGCCCATCCGCGAAGCACTGATCAAAAAGCTGCACTTTACACTGAAAAGCGGCACCAGCGATTCCCGCAAAGACTGGTTTGCTGTTGGCGAATATAAAAAACTCCCGAACGAGGTCGGCGGCAGAAGCACCACTGCCCCTGAACTGGTTGCCCCGCAGATGAAAGAACTTTTAGCCGCATACGGCAGCTCCTCTCAAAAAAACTTGGAGGATCTGTTGGAATTTCACTATGCCTTTGAATCCATCCATCCGTTTCAGGATGGAAACGGACGGGTCGGGCGTCTTCTTCTCTTCAAAGAGTGTCTGCGGAACAACATCGTGCCGTTCATTATCACGGATGACCTCAAGATGTTCTACTACCGCGGTCTCCATGAGTGGAAGTCGGAACGCGGTTACCTGCTGGATACCTGCCTGACCGCACAAGATCAGTTCAAATCTGTCATGGAGTACTTCAGGATCCCCTATTGACAAGATGACCGTAGATGATGAGGTCCTTCTCAACGTGTAAGGAGCACATCTCACATAACATCGTGCATCCTGTTGTTTCTTCATGGCAACAGAATATGCGTTTTCCTCTATCCGGCCCACACGGCCAGCTAAGGCATCTCTGCGGAGATGTCTTTTTTGTTGCAGAAACTCCTCTTGCGCACTCTTCTGTAAGCAGGCAGGGTGCTTGTGCGACCTGACAGAAAATGGATTTCCGCAAACTGGTTGTGTTCTCCGTTGCTCTGGCCCATGGATTGTGGTATAATAGATTGATTATAATAGGAAAGGTATCGCAGAATGAGAGTTTTGGGCATCGACCCTGGGTATGCCATCGTGGGATGGGGCGTTGTGGACTATGCAGGCAACCGGTTTGCGCCGGTGGATTTCGGCGCGGTGTGCACCGATGCCGGAGTGCCGTTCGAGCGGCGGCTGGATGAGGTGTATGCCGGTATCCGGGAGGTCATCGAGCGGACACAGCCGGAGGTGCTGGCCATCGAAAAGCTGTTCTACCAGCACAACCAGACCACCGTCATCGGCGTGGCCGAGGCGCGCGGCGTCATCCTGCTGGCGGCGGCGCAGGCGGGCCTGCCCATCTACGAGTACACCCCCATGCAGGTGAAACAGGCCGTCACCGGCTACGGCAAGGCCGTGAAGAAACAGGTGCAGGAGATGACCCGCATCCTGCTGCATCTGCCTGCGATCCCCAAGCCGGACGATACCGCCGATGCTCTGGCGATGGCCATCACGTTCTGCCACACCAACGGCAACCAGCTCAACCGGTTCCGCCGCCAGGGCGTGGGGCCGATCTGAAGCGGAAGCTTTTAGAATGAGGGCATCGCACTGCATTCGCCGGGCCTGCCCGACCTGCCAAGGGCTCCCCTGACAGGGGAGCTGGCAGCGCGAATGCGCTGACTGAGAGGTTTTATGATTTACTGTCTGACTGGAAAGATCATCAAAAAGACGCTGAACGCCGTGGTGCTCAGCTGCGGCGGCGTGGGCTACTTTGCCCAGTGCCCGGCCAGCGTGGCCGGTGCGCTGCCCGGTGTGGGGAAGGACGCCACCATCTACACCGTGATGAGCGTGACCGAGAACGACGTCAGCCTGTACGGCTTCGCCACCGAGGAGCAGCAGGCCTGCTTCGAGATGCTGACGGCGGTGTCGGGCGTCGGCCCCAAGGTCGGCCTTGCCATCCTGAGCGTCATGGAGCCGGACCGGGTGGCGCTGGCCATCTCGGCGGGCGACCACAAGGCCTTCAAGGCCGCGTCCGGCGTCGGCCCCAAGCTGGCCCAGCGCATCGTGCTGGAACTGAAGGACAAGGTGGCCAAGGGCTTCGTGGAGGGCATCAACCTGGAAGAGGTAGCCGGTGCTGCGGCCGACACGCCCGCCGCTCAGGGAGCCGGGCAGGCCATTGCGGCGCTGGTGTCGCTGGGCTACAGCCAGAGCGAAGCCGCCCTGGCCGTCTCCAAGATCGACGGCACCTTGCCCGTGGAAGAGATCATCAAGCTGGCCCTGCGGGGCATGGCAGGCAGGAGGTAATCCATGCAGGACGAAACCGCGCTCTATGGCGCAAAAATGATGCAGCCGGGCCTGACCACGGCGGACAACGAGGAAAACAGCCTCCGTCCCCAGCATCTGGAAGACTACATCGGTCAGGACAAGGTCAAGCAGAACCTGAAGATCTATCTGGAAGCGGCCAAGCGCCGCGGCGAGCCGATGGACCACATCCTGCTCTACGGCCCGCCGGGCCTGGGCAAAACGACGCTGGCGGGCATCATCGCCAACGAAATGGGGGTCCAGATCCGCATCACGAGCGGCCCCGCCATCGAGAAGCCCGGCGATCTGGCCGCCCTGCTGACCAACCTGCAGGAGGGCGATGTGCTCTTCATCGACGAGATCCACCGCCTGTCCCGGCAGGTGGAAGAGGTGCTCTATCCGGCGCTGGAAGACTATGCGCTGGATATCATGATCGGCAAGGGCCCCAGCGCCCAGAGCATCCGCATCAACCTGCCCCGCTTCACGCTGGTGGGTGCCACCACCCGTGCGGGCCAGATCACCGGCCCCCTGCGGGACCGCTTCGGTGTGCTGCTCAAGCTGGAGCTGTACAGCCCCGATGAACTGAGCCGCATCATCCAGCGCTCGGCGGGCATCCTGGACCAGCCCATCACCCCGGAGGGCGCCTACGAGCTGGCCAAGTGCAGCCGGGGCACGCCCCGTGTGGCGAACCGCTTCCTCAAGCGCGTCCGCGACTTCGCCACCGTGCTGGGCGACGGCATCATCGACCGGGATGTTTCCCTGATGAGCCTCAAACGGATGGACGTGGATGCGCTGGGTCTGGATGAGCTGGACCGCAGCCTGCTCCGCGCCATCATTGAGATGTACAACGGTGGCCCGGTGGGTCTGGAAACGCTGGCGGCAGCGCTCGGCGAAGAGGCCGTCACGCTGGAAGACCTCTGTGAGCCTTATCTGATGCAGATGGGGTTCCTGACCCGCACACCGCGCGGCCGCTGCGCCACCCGGCTCGCCTACGAACACCTTGGCCTGAAGGCCCCGGAGAGCGCCTCCCCGGAGGACAACGGCCAGCAGAGCCTGTTTTAAGAGGAAAGGAGGACGCTTATGCGCCCCGCAGATACATGGAAAGATTATGAGCTGCTGGATGCCACCGGCGGCAACCGTCTGGAGCGCTGGGGCGAGACGCTGCTCGTCCGCCCCGACCCGCAGGTGGTCTGGAAGACGCCGCAGAAAAGCCCGCTCTGGGCCAAGGCGGATGCCATCTACCACCGCTCCAATCAGGGCGGCGGCGAGTGGGAGTACCGCCGCCGTCTGCCCGAAAAGTGGAAGATCTCCTGCGGCGAGGGGGAGGACAAGCTGACCCTCATCGTCAGCCCCACCGGATTCAAGCACACGGGCGTGTTCCCGGAGCAGGCCGTCAACTGGGCCTGGTATGCGAAGAAGATCCGCGCGGCGGGCCGGCCCATCAAAGTGCTGAACCTGTTCGGCTACACCGGCGGCGCTACGCTGGCCTGTGCGGCGGCAGGGGCCACCGTCTGCCATGTGGATGCCTCCAAGGGCATCGTGGCCTGGGGCAAGGACAACGCCGCCGCCAGCAGTCTGGCCGACAAACCCATCCGCTGGCTGGTGGACGACTGCGCCAAGTTCGTCGCCCGCGAGAAGCGGCGCGGCAACACCTACGACGGCATCATCATGGACCCGCCGAGCTATGGCCGCGGCCCCGGCGGCGAGATCTGGAAGCTGGAAGACTGCATCTACGACCTCGTCAGCCAGTGCGAAGAAGTGCTGAGCGACAAGCCGCTCTTCTTTGCCGTCAACAGCTACACCACCGGCCTGTCGCCCGCCGTCATGGAGTATATGCTCCACACAACGCTGGTGCCCCGCTTTGGCGGCAGGACCAGCTGCGATGAGATCGGCCTGCCGGTGTCGGCCACCGGCGGCGTCGTACCCTGCGGCGCGACCGCGATCTGGGAAGAATAAAAGGTTGTACGAAGACTCACCTTTTTGCAAAAAAGATATCGTATAGAATGGGGTACAGCCTTTTTAGAAGGCGCACCACCGGAAAGAGAAACACAAATGGAAGAAACGATCCTGACAGCGAATGCGCTGAAATTCCGCTACGACCCGGAGCAGCCGGTCTACGCCCTGAACGGCGTGTCGGTGGGGGTCCAGCGCGGCGAGTTCGTGGCCGTTCTGGGTGCGAACGGCTGCGGCAAATCCACCCTCGCAAAGCACTTCAATGCCATCCTCCTGCCCGAAAGCGGCACCGTGCTGGTGGAGGGGATGGACACCAGAGACGAAGAGAAGATCTATGACATCCGCCAGAAGGTGGGCATGGTGTTCCAAAGCCCGGACAACCAGATCGTGGCCACCGTGGTGGAAGAAGACGTTGCCTTTGCGCTGGAGAACCTCGGCGTCCCGCCCGAAGAGATGCGCCGCCGCGTGGACGACGCCATGAAGATGGCGGGCATCTACGAGTACCGCGAGCGCGCCCCGCACAACCTTTCCGGCGGCCAGAAGCAGCGCGTAGCCATTGCGGGCGTCGTCGCCATGCGGCCCGACTGCCTCATCCTCGACGAAGCCACCGCCATGCTGGACCCGCGCGGCCGCGAGCAGGTGATGCAGACCATCCACCGCCTGAACAAGGATCTGGGCATCACGGTCGTCGCCATCACCCATTATATGGAAGAGGCCGCGCAGGCCGACCGCGTCCTGGTCATGAGCCAGGGCCATGTGGTGATGGAGGGCACCCCGAAAGAGGTGTTCAGCCAGACCGAGAAGGTCCGCGCCCTGCGGCTGGATGTGCCCCAGGCGGCAGAACTGCGGGACGAGCTGGTCAAGGCTGGCATCCCCATGCCGGAAGGTATCATCGACACCGGCGAATGCGCACAGGCTCTCTATGAGCTGTTGCAGTAAAGGAGGGCGGACGCAATGGGAAGCATCATCAAAGTCGAACATCTGAGCTATGTGTATAACCCCGGCATGCCCAACGCCGTCACCGCGCTGGACGATGTGAGTTTCGAGGTGGAAGAGGGCGATTTCGTCGGCATCATCGGTGCCACCGGTTCCGGCAAGAGCACCCTCATCACCCACATGAACGGCCTGAACAAGCCCACCAGCGGCAAGATCTTCATCGATGGCCGCGACCTGTGGGCCGAGCCGGAAAAGATCCGGGACTTCCGGTTCCTGACGGGGCTGGTGTTCCAGTATCCGGAATATCAGCTCTTTGAGGAGACCTGCTACAAGGACATCGCCTTCGGCCCCAAGAACATGGGGCTGGACGAGGCCGAGATCGACCGCCGCGTCCACGAGGCCGCCAGCTTTGTCGGCCTGGACGAGGCCCTGCTGGAGCGCAGCCCCTTTGAGCTGTCCGGCGGCCAGAAGCGCCGCGTGGCGGTGGCGGGCGTCATGGCCATGAAGCCCCGCATCCTCGTGCTGGACGAGCCTGCCGCCGGTCTGGACCCCGAAGGCCGGGACGAGATCCTGTCCGAAGTCAAGAACTACCACAAGAAGACCGACACCACCGTGCTGCTGGTCTCCCACAGCATGGAGGACATCGCCAAGTACGCCGACCGGGTGCTGGTCATGTCCAACAAGAAGATCGCGATGTACGACACCGTGGAGCAGGTCTTCGCCCGTGCACCGGAGCTGCTCGCACTGGGGCTGTCGGTGCCGCAGGTGACGAAGATCTTCCTCAAGCTGCGGGAGATGGGCGTGGATGTCCCGGCGGACGTGTACACCGTGCCCTATGCCGTCAAGATGATCCTGGAAGCCAAACGGCGGCGGGATGCGGGCGAGAGCCTCGTCCTGCCCCGTGAACAGAGCCGGAAAGGGGGCGTGTCCGAATGCTGAGAGACATCACCATCGGCCAGCATTTTCCGGGCAGCAGCCTTGTGCACAAATTTGACCCCCGGCTCAAGCTGGTGCTGACCATCGCTTATATCATCCTGCTGTTCGCAGCGTCCAACCCGCTGGGTCTGACGCTGTCCATCCTCTTCCTCGTGGCGATGTATGCCGTGGCGAAGATCCCCTTCAAGCTGATCTTGAAGAGCCTGAAGCCCATCCTGCCCATCATCCTCTTCACGGCTGTGCTGAACCTCTTCTTCGTCTCCGGCGAGGGCGACCCTCTGGTGCAGTTCTGGATCTTCAAGATCTACGCCGAGGGCGTCCGCTACGCCGTGCTGATGGCCGTCCGCGTCATGGCCCTCATCGCAGGCACCAGCCTGCTGACCTACACCACCAGCCCCATCGTGCTGACGGATGCCATCGAGCAGCTGCTCAAGCCTCTGGGCAGGCTGCACTTCCCGGTGCACGAGCTTGCCATGATGATGAGCATCGCCCTCCGCTTCATCCCGACCCTCATCGAGGAGACAGATAAGATCATGAACGCCCAGAAGGCCCGTGGTGCCATGCTGGACAGCGGCACCATGACCGAGCGGATCAAGGCGCTGGTTCCGGTGCTCATCCCGCTGTTCATCTCGGCGTTCCGCCGTGCCGACGAGCTGGCCATGGCCATGGAGTGCCGCTGCTACCGCGGCGGCGATGGCCGCACCCGCCTGAAGGTGCTGCGCTGCACCCGGCAGGATTACATCGACCTTGCCGTCTGCATCGTCTGCTTTGCGCTCATCCTGTCCTCGCGGCTGGTGTTCCCGAATTTCTAACCACTTTCTCACCCTCTCAGTCAAAGCCTGACGGCTTTGCCAGCTCCCCCGAAGGGGGAGCTTTGACCGGTTTCGGAAAAGGCGAAAAACCTCGCCCTTCGGGAGAGGTGGCATTGCAAAGCAATGACGGAGAGGGAAACGATCTGCAACGAACTTTTATGAATTTTCTGCTTCTTTTAGCCTACGACGGCACGAATTACTGCGGATTTCAGGTGCAGCCCAATGGGCGGAGCGTGGCCCAGACGTTTCAGGACGGTCTGGAAGCTGTGCTGGGCACCCGGCCCGACATCAAGGGCTGCAGCCGCACCGACGCGGGGGTCCATGCGCTGGGCTTTGCACTGAACTTCCACGCCGACACCTGCATCCCGCCGGAAAAGCTGCCGCTGGCACTCAACCAGCATCTGCCGCCGGATATCCGGGTGCTGTCGGCCCGCATCGTGCCGGAGGATTTCCACGCCCGGTATGCCGCCCACACCAAGACCTACCTTTACCGCATCCACAACAGCCCCATCGACTCGCCTTTCGACGCGAAGTACTACACCCGCGTCCCCCGGCGGCTGGATGAGACCAAAATGCAGCAGGCGGCGCGGAAGTTTGTGGGAACGCACGATTTTCTCGCCCTCTGTGCGGCGGGCAGCTCGGCAGCGGCCCACGGCGACACCATCCGCACCATTACGGATTGCAGCGTTGTGCGGAACGGCGACGACCTGGAGATCACCGTGACGGCAGACGGCTACTTATATAATATGGTGCGCATCCTGGCGGGGACCCTGTGCGAGGCCGGTGCCGGGCGGCTGGACCCGGACGCCGTACCGGGCATCCTGGCCAGCCGGGACCGCAGCCTGGCCGGGCCGACCCTGCCCGCGCAGGGCTTGTTCCTGAAATGCGTAGATTACAAGGGAGAGGGCGAAGCGAATGCGTAAGATTTCCCGCGGCCGTTCGGAAAACGACGAGCCGCTCTCGGCGGGGCGTGTCGAATATCTGGAGCAGGCCCGCCAGCGGGTGCGCACCCGGCGCATCCGGCGGACGGCCGTCCTGCTGGTGCTGCTGACGGCGGTGGTGCTGTTTGCCACCGGCGTGGTGGGCAGCTCGGTGACGATGGCAAAGGACTTCATCGACACGGCCCGCATCGCGCTGCTGCCCGGTTCCGGCTGGCCGCAGCAGACCGGCGTTTCCGAGGTGACGCAGGTCGAGCCGCTGACCGGCAGCTTTGTGGAGCTGGGCAAGGAGGGCTGCGTCGTCTACTCCCGCAGCGGCAAAAAACTGAACAGCATCCAAAGCGGCTACGCCCGCCCGGCTCTGGCCGCAGGCCGGAACCGCTTTGTGCTCTACAACCGGTCCGGCAATGAGCTGCGGGTGGAGAGCCGCACTCAGAATCTCTATACCAAACAGATGGAAAACAGCATCTTCCTCTGCGCAGTGGCCGACAACGGCAATCTGGCCGTGGTCACAGAGGACATCAGCGCCATGGCGAAGCTGCTGGTCTACAACGCCAACATGGAAGAAGTGCTGCGCTGGAGCATGAGCTCCAACGACGGCACCCCGCTGCGGATGGCCTTCTCGCCCGACAGCCGGAAGCTGGCGGCGGCCGCCGTCACAGCCAGCGGCGGCCAGATGATGACGAACCTTTACCTCATCAATCTGGCATCGGGGGACCCTGTGAGCATCGCAAACCAGAGCGGTGTGCCCCAGTGGCTGGGCTGGACCTCTGCATCTACCCTCCTGGCCGTGTACGACACCCGCGTCGTGCTCTACAACGCGGGCGGCGGCGAGCGCGCAGCCTACGAGTTCGCCGGGAACACCCTGAAGGACGTCTCGGTGGATGCAGCGGGCAATATCGCCCTGCTGCTGGGGTCCGGCCAGCTGCATCAGACCGTGCTGCTGGACAAAAACCTGAACGTCCAGTTCAGCGGCTCGGTGGCATCGGCCAACGCCATCGTCCGGGCGGGCAGCCTGTTCTATCTGCTGTCCGACAGCGGGGTGGAGTGCTGCAATGTCTCCGGGGAGCGGCAGTGGAGCCAGACCCTTGCGGCCAAGCCCCAGGCACTTCTGGCCGACGCCAAAGAGCTGCTGCTGTTCAGCGGCAATACGGCGCAGGTGCTGGAGCCGCCGCAGGAGTAAGAGCTTTGGAGCGAGGGGAGAATGCGATTTGATTGGCACTCTGCGGCAGAAAGTAACAAGGATCATGTTGTATGTTCAAGAATCCGTCATTTATTTTTGATATCCTATGTACGGTGGTCTGGCTCGTTCTGGCCATCCGCTACGCCCGCAAGGGCTTTCTGGCGGGGGTCGTGCAGCTGACGGGCAACCTCATCAGCCTGTTCGGGGCCCGGCAGTTTTCCGGCTGGGCCGCCGGGCAGGTGTTCGAGCGGTTCTTTGCCGGCAGCTTCCGGGACCAGATCGCCGCCAGCATCTCGGCAGAAGGGGCTGTCAGCCTCTCCGGCATCGCGGCCCGGTACGCGGGGTTTCTGCCGGAGAGCTTCCGGGCTTCCATCGTGGAGGCCTGCGAGCGCTCCATCTCCGCCGTACTCAATGACAACGCCGTCCTTCTGGCCGACGTCATCGTCCAGAAGGTGCTGGCCCCGCTGCTGACACCGGTGATCTCGCTGGTGCTGTTCTTCGTGGCATTCGCCCTGCTGCGGATGCTCGTCAGCCTGCTGGTCACGGTGCTGGGGCTGGTGAACAAGCTGCCCGTCATCGGTACCGTCAACCGCGGGCTGGGCTATACGGTGGGCGCACTGGCCAGTCTGGTGGACATCTATCTGGTGCTCTGCGTGGTCTGGGCCATCATCGTCATTACCGGCGGCAATCTCACGGTGCTCAACGACACCGTGATGAGCAGCAGCCTTTACTATAAAGCATTCAATTTGTTCAACCCGTTCCTGTAAACGGGTGGGACCTGAAGGAGGAACTATGGTCTGCATTCGATGCCAAAAGCGTCCGGCCATCATCTTCGTCCAGCGGATGGAGAACGGCCAGATGAAAAACGAGGGGTACTGTCTGCATTGTGCCCGCGAGCTGCACATCAAGCCGGTGGAGGATCTGATGAAGCAGTTCGGCATGTCGGACGAGGACATGGACAACATGGAAGACCGGATGGAAAACATGATGCAGGAGCTGGGCGACGGCTCCGGCAATCCGTTCTCCATGATGATGAACATGGGGCAGCCGCAGAGCGGCGAGGATGGGGACGAAG
This sequence comes from Faecalibacterium sp. Marseille-Q3530, assembly GCF_017377625.1. Lineage (NCBI taxonomy): Bacteria > Bacillati > Bacillota > Clostridia > Eubacteriales > Oscillospiraceae > Faecalibacterium > Faecalibacterium sp. Marseille-Q3530. The sequence continues at coordinate 157,510 of NZ_JAFREH010000003.1, forward strand.
ACCTCATGCCCGGCTCCAGTGCAACGTTCCCGCTGAGCATGAACGGCGGGGAGCAGGACGCCCCCAAGGGGGACAAAAAGCCCGGCAAGAGCGGCAAAAAGCCGCCCCGCCGCAAATTTCTGGACACCTACTGCGAGAACCTGACCCGCAAGGCGCGGGAGGGCCGGCTGGACGACATCATCGGCCGCGACCGTGAGATCTACCGCACCATCCAGATTTTGAGCCGCCGCCAGAAGAACAACCCCTGCCTCATCGGCGAAGCCGGTGTCGGCAAGACCGCCATCGCGGAGGGCATCGCCGAGCGCATCGCCAGAGGCGAGGTGCCCGCCGGGCTGAAGGATAAGGAGATCTATCTGCTGGACCTGACCAGCCTTGTGGCAGGCACGCAGTTCCGCGGCCAGTTCGAGCAGCGGGTCAAGGGCCTGTTGAGCGAGGTCAAGGCAGCCGGAAACGTCATCCTGTTCATCGACGAGATCCACACCATCACCTCGGCCGGTGAGAGCGAGGGTGCCATGAACGCGGGCAACATCCTGAAGCCTGCCCTCTCCCGCGGCGAGATCCAGGTCATCGGTGCCACGACCTTCAACGAGTACCGCAAGTATATCGAGAAGGACCAGGCCTTGGAGCGCCGCTTCCAGCCCGTGCGGGTGGAAGAGCCCAGCGTCTCCGATACGCTGGCCGTGATGAACGGCATCAAGCACTACTACGAGGAGCACCACCATGTGCAGGTGCCCGCCGATGTGCTGAGCGCAACCGTCACCCTGAGCGAACGGTACATCACCGACCGCTACCTGCCCGATAAGGCCATCGACCTGCTGGACGAGGCCTGCGCCTGCTGCAATCTGGCCCACCCGGTCATCTCAGAGTACCTCGAAATGCAGAAGGAGCTGGACGCCCTCCGGCAGGAAGAAGCCGAGATGGAGAACGCCGATGTCAACGAGCCCATCGACTATGAGCGGGTGGCCGAGCGGAAGACCCGGATGGCCCAGCTGGAGAGCGAGCTGCCCGCAAAGCAGGCCGCTGCCAGCGCGATCCAGGTGACCATGGACGATGTGGCCAAGGTCATCGAGCTGTGGACCGGCATCCCCGCCGTGAAGATCCGGGAAACCGAGTACGCCAAGCTCGCCAGCCTGGAAAGCGAACTGAAAAAGAAGATCATCGGGCAGGACGAGGCCGTCCATCTGGTGGCACAGGCCGTCAAGCGCAGCCGCGCCGACCTGTCCGGCCGCCGCCGCCCCGCCAGCTTCATCTTTGTCGGCCCCACCGGCGTCGGCAAGACCGAGCTGGTCAAGCAGCTGGCCAGCCAGCTCTTCGATGGGCCGGACCCGCTCATCCGCCTCGATATGAGCGAATATATGGAAAAATATGCGGTGTCCCGCATGATCGGTTCGCCTCCGGGCTATGTCGGCTACGAGGAGGCCGGTCAGCTGACTGAAAAGGTCCGCCGCCGCCCTTACAGCGTCGTGCTGTTCGATGAGATCGAAAAGGCCCACCCTGACGTCATGAACATCCTGCTTCAGATCCTGGACGAGGGCAAGATCAACGACGCCCAGGGCCGGACGGTCGATTTCTCCAACACCGTCATCTGCATGACCTCCAACGCGGGCAGCAGCGACCAGTCCACCGCCGGTCTGGGCTTCAACAAGAGCCAGGACCAGCTCAGCGAGGAAAAGAGCCGCAAGGCCCTGAGCCAGTTCCTCCGCCCGGAATTTCTGGGCCGCGTGGACGAGGTCATCACCTTCAGACCGCTGGGGCAGGAGACGCTGGAAGGCATCGCTGCCCTCATGCTGGATGAATACAAGCCCAGCATGGAGGCCAAGGGCATCCGGTACAGCTACACCCCGGCAGCCCTCCATGCGCTGGTCGTCAAAAGCCAGGGCGGCAAATTCGGTGCGCGTGACCTGCGCCGCGTCATCCGCAAGGCCGTGGAGGACCCCGCCGCCGAGAAGATCATCGACGGCACCCTCGCTTCGGGCAGCAGCCTGACTGTGGACGCCGAAAACGACGAGATCGTTCTGCGATAAGCGTATAAGATGAAACAGCCGCCGTGCAGTTTTTCACTGCACGGCGGCTGTTGTTGTTTGATCGGCGGCTCAGTCGTGCTCGCCGGTATAGATCTGGATATAACGGGGAGCATGTTTTTCCTGCACAAAGAGCAATGCGCAGGTCAGTGCGGCAGCTAAGAACGTGAACACAGCAAGCAGAGCTTTGAGAACTTTCATCGTTTGATCCTCCTTGGCGGGTATGGCATCAGTGGGAGCAAGACCAGCTCCACAGAAGTTATTATAGGTAGTATATCATATTCGATGCCGAAACGCAAACGTCCGTATTTTGGAAGAACGTTACAAAAATGTCAAGGGTTAGTCTTGTCTAATTAGCAAAATCAGCAAAGAAAATTCAGGAATTTGCATCATTTTGGCTCAGTTGTCGTTGAACTTCGGGATGCAACATGATACAATAAACGTGTCAAGCAGCTGCCGTCCCTGGCCCCCGTGCGCCCGCACGAAAGCCGGGGAAGGCAATTCAAGCAGAATGGGGGATTTAATTCCATGTTGAACAAGCTGAAACGTGCGGCGCTTGGCGCGCATACGCCGCATGACAAAGCAACTGCTGCAAGCAAACCAGTCCCGATGCCTCTGCCCGCGCAGGTACGCATCCTGATGAGCCAGCACATCGGCGCCCCGGCGAAAGCCCTGGTCAAAAAAGGCGACGAAGTGTTTGTCGGCACCAAGATCGGTGAAGCAGGCGGTTTTGTCTCTGCAAATATCCACTCCAGTGTTTCCGGCACCGTGGCTGCCGTGGAACCGTTCCGTCTGTCCAACGGCCGGATGTGCGACTCTGTCGTCATCAAGACCGATGGCAAGCAGACCGTTGACCCCGCCGTCAAGGCTCCGGAAGTGACCGATAAGGCCAGCTTCCTGGCAGCCGTGCGTGCGTGCGGTCTGGTCGGTCTGGGCGGCGCAGGCTTCCCGACCGACGTCAAGCTCCAGCCCAAGCCTCCGGTGGATACCCTGCTCATCAACGCTTCCGAGTGCGAAGTGTGGCTGACCAGCGATACGCAGGAGATGCTGAACTGCAGCGATGATATCATCCGCGGCATCGAGGCCGTGCTGAAGTACGTCGGCATCCCGAAGTGCGTCATCGGCATCGAGAACAACAAGCCGGAGTGCATCGACCTGCTGTGCCAGAAGACCAAGGACAAGCCTGCGATCGAGGTCAAGCCGCTGCCCAGCGTCTACGGCACCGGTGCCGAACTGATCCTGATCGAGAAGTGCCTGGGCCGCGAGGTCCCGCACGGCGGTCTGCCCGCTGATGCAGGCGCCATCGTCATGAACGTGACCAGCGTCTCCACCCTGGGCAAGTATCTGGCGACCGGTATGCCGGTGGTCAGCCGCTGCATCACCGTGGACGGCGATGCCTGCGCAAAGCCCCAGAACCTGATCGTCCCCGTGGGCACTGCCTATGAGGATGTGCTGAACGCTGCCGGTGTCAAGGGCGGCGTCAAGCTGGGCAAGGTGGTCGCCGGCGGTGCCATGATGGGCCCCGCTGTCGAGAACCTGAGCTACCCCACCACCAAGACCACCTCCGGCCTCATCATGCTGAGCGACACCGCTGCACAGCCTGCACCGGTCTCTCCCTGTATCCGCTGCGGCCGCTGCGTCGAGTATTGCCCGATGGGTCTGGAGCCGGTGGAAGTCAATCAGGCTTACGCCGCCCGCGATGTTCAGGAGCTGGGCAAGCTGCATGTGGATTACTGCTTCAACTGCGGCTCCTGCTCGTTCGTCTGCCCGGCAAAGCGTCCCTGCACCCAGATGATGGGTCTGGCAAAGGCGTTCTACCTTGGTGAAATCAAAAAAGGAGGCAATAAGTAATGGATACTCGGCTTATTGTTTCGGCCTCCCCGCACCTGCGCTCGGAGGAGACGACCACCAGCCTGATGGCCAACGTGATCGTCGCCCTGACCCCCTGCGTGGTCGCCTCTGCAATCATTTTCGGCTGGCGTGCCCTGCTGGTCACGGCGGTGTCCGTCGTGGCCTGTGTGGCTTTTGAGTGGCTGTACTGCAAGCTGCTCAAGAAGCCCAACCCCATCGGCGACCTGTCCGCAGTCGTCACCGGCATCATCCTGGCGCTGAACGTGCCCGTCGGCATGCCTCTGGGCCAGCTCATCGTTGGTGACCTGGTGGCCATCGTGGTGGTCAAGCAGCTGTTCGGCGGCATCGGCATGAACTTTGCCAACCCCGCACTGGTCGGCCGTATCGTGCTGTTCATCAGCTTTGCCGGTTCGATGAACAAGTGGGTCTACCCCGACGCAGCGGTGGACCAGCTGTCCAGCGCGACCCCGCTGGCCGTGGCAGATACCTCCAAGCTGAGCCTGCTGGATCTGTTCATGGGTGTGCACGGCGGTGTTCTGGGTGAGACCTGCGCTCTGGCCATCGTGCTGGGCCTGATCTATCTGGTGGCCACCAAGACCATCAGCATCGCCATCCCCGCTTCTTACATCGGCAGCATGTTCGTCTTCTACCTCATCTCCACCGGCAGCCTGCACGGCGCTCTGGTCGGCATCCTGTCCGGCGGCCTGATGTTCGGTGCCGTCTTCATGGCGACCGACTATGTCACCAGCCCCTTCACCCTGAAGGGCAAGCTGATCTACGGCCTGTGCCTGGGCATTGTCACCTTCGCCATCCGTCAGTGGGGCAGCTACGCCGAGGGCGTTTCCTTCGCTCTGCTGTTCATGAACCTGTGGGTCCCCTTCATCAACGACTGGACCCGTCAGACTCCTTATGGCTATGTCAAGCCTGCCAAGAAAGCAAAGGAGGGTGCTGGCAAATGAGTAAGAATTCTACCTGGGAGAGCACCGCCAAGCCGGTCGTCGTCCTGAGCGTCATCGCTCTGATCGTCAGCCTGCTGCTTGCACTGGTGAACTCCTTTACGGCTCCCATCATTGAGGAGAACCTGAAGGCTGCGACTCTGGCAGCCTACGTGGATGTCATGCCCACCGTTTCCAGCGCATCCGATCTGGACGAGGTGACCGACTTCAGCACCGAGAACGTGACGGGCGTGGTCAAGGCCACCGATGGCAGCATCGCCATCAAGGCAGAGGAAAAGGGCTTCGACGGCGGCATCCTGTCCGTCATCATGGGCTTTGATACCAATGGCACCGTCACCGGCATCTGGGTGGACGCTTCGACCCAGACCAAGGGCATCGGCAGCAATGTCGCAACGGACAGCTTCCTGGCGCAGTTCGACGGCATGGACGGCACCCAGAACATCACTCTGGGCCAGGGCTACGACGCTTACAGCGGCGCTACGATCTCTTCCAAGGCTCTGTTTGCTGCCATCAATGACTGCATCAACTGCTACAATGAGCTGGCATAAAGGAGGTTGGTAAGAAATGGCAAACGAAAACAAGTCCAAGGTAAGCATCCTTACCAACGGCATCATCAAAGAGAACCCCGTTCTGCGTCTGGTCCTGGGCACCTGCTCGTGCCTGGCCGTTACCACGGCTGTTTCCAGCGCGCTGGGCATGGGCGCGGCCTTCACCTTCGTGCTGGTCTGCTCCAACATCCTGATCTCGCTGCTGCGCAACGTGATCCCCGCAAAGGTCCATCTGCCCTGCTACATCGTCATCATCGCAGGCTTCGTGACCATCGTTCAGATGGTGATGCACGCCTACATGGAGAGCCTGTACACCGCACTGGGCGTCTTCCTGCCCCTGATCGTCGTCAACTGCATCATCCTCGGCCGTGCCGAGATGTTCGCCTGCAAGAACAGCGTGGTCGATTCCGCTCTGGACGGCATCGGCATGGGCATCGGCTACACCCTGACCGTCACCCTGATGGCTTCCATCCGCGAGATCCTGGGCAGCGGCACCTGGCTGGGCTTCACCGTCCTGCCGGAGAGCATGGCCAAGATGAGCATCATGACCCAGGCCCCCGGCGCATTCTTCTGCTACGGTGTCCTGATGGCCGGCTGCATCTGGCTGGAAGGCAAGCTGGACGCCCGCATTGAGCGCAAGAGCTGCTGTGACCTTGACAATCTGAAGAAGGAGGCGGAATAAGATGCTCGTTAAACTCGCTGCGATCTTCTTCAGCATGATCCTGGTCAACAACTACGTGCTGGTGAAGTTCTATGGCATCTGCCCGTTCCTGGGCGTTTCCAAAAAGCTGGACTCCTCGCTGGGCATGTCCGGTGCTGTTATCTTCGTCATGCTGGTGGCAACGGCTGTCACCTTCCCGCTGCAGATCTTCATTCTGGACCCCGCTGGCCTGAGCTACCTGCAGACCATCGTCTTCATCCTGGTCATCGCCGTTCTGGTCCAGTTCATCGAGATCTTCCTGAAAAAGTACGTTGTCGCTCTGTACAACTCTCTGGGCGTTTACCTGCCCCTGATCACCACCAACTGCTGCGTGCTGGCTGTCACCATCCTGGTCGTGGACGACTACGGTGCTGACGTTGCCACCCTGGGCTTTGCAGCCGCCTACGTTGAGGCTCTGGTCTGCGCTGTGGGCGCAGGCGTCGGCTTCATGCTGGCCATGGTCATGTTCAGCGGTGTGCGCAAGCGCGTGGAAGCCTGCGATCCCCCGGCACCCTTCAAGGGCCTGCCCATCACGCTGATCGCAGCGGCCATCACCAGCCTGTCCTTCATGGGCTTTGGCGGTCTGGTCGAGAACCTGTTCAACGTGACGCTGTAAAGGAGGAAGCAGAACTATGAATATTGCATCGGCTGTTATCCTCTGCACCATCGTGGGCGCGGTGGGCGCGATCATTCTGGTCGCTGCCGCCAAGTTCATGGCCGTGGAGGAAGATCCCCGCATTGAAGAAGTTGCCTCCTGTCTGGCTGGCGCAAACTGCGGCGGCTGCGGCTACGCAGGCTGCGCAGACTACGCCAAGGCCGTCGTTATGGACGGCGTGGCCTGCGACAAGTGCGCACCCGGCGGCCCCAAGGCTGCTGCTGCCATCGCCAAGATCATGGGCGGTGAGGCCAGTGCGGTCGAAAAGAAGGCTGTGGTCCAGTGCCAGGGCAACTCTGAGCACTGCAAGCCCAGCTACGATTACACCGGCATCCAGAGCTGCGCTGCGGCTGCGGCTCTGTACGGCGGCCCCAAGACCTGCACCTTCGCCTGTATCGGTCTGGGCGACTGCACCAAGGTCTGTAAGTTCGACGCCATCCACATCGTGGACGGCGTGGCAAAGGTGGACAAGGACAAGTGCACCGGCTGCGGTGCCTGCGCCAACATCTGCCCCAAGAAGGTCATCATGATCGACGCTGGCGGCCCCCGCAAGCCGGTGGTCATGTGCTCCAACCAGGACAAGGGCCCTGTTGCCATGAAGGCCTGCACCACTTCCTGCATCGCCTGCGGCATGTGTGAGCGCACCTGTAAGTTCGATGCCATCCATGTTGTGGACGGTGTGGCCCGTGTGGACTACGACAAGTGCAAGGGCTGCGGTATGTGCGCCCAGAAGTGCCCGAAGAAGATCATCCTCTTCCCGCTGAAGGACGATCCGTATCCCCCGAAGCCGGTCGTGAAGCCCGCAGCACCTGCGGCTGCAAAGCCTGCTGAGGCTCCCAAGGCTGAGTAACTCAAACGTGATAAACAAACAAAAGCTGGACTGCGTTTGCAGTCCAGCTTTTGTTGTTTTCTCTCTTCGCAGGCGTTTCAGGATGCAGGATGTGTTACTTCCCGCAGCTCTCGCAGTGCTCGCAGTCCTCTTCCAGCTTGCCGACGATGGGTTCCGGGTCGATGCCCTGACGGCGGTAATAGTCGGCCAGAGCAGCCTTGACGGCCTGCTCGGCCAGGACCGAGCAGTGGACCTTGATGGGAGGCAGACCTTCCAGAGCTTCCACAACGGCCTTGTTGGTCAGTTTGAGGGCCTCATCAATGGTCTTGCCCTTGATGAGGTCGGTGGCCATGCTGCTGGTGGCGATGGCGGCACCGCAGCCGAAGGTGAGGAACTTGACATCAACGATGACGTTGTTCTCGATCTTCAGGTACATGCGCATGATGTCGCCGCACTTGGGGTTGCCGACCTCGCCCACGCCGTTGGCGTCGGGGATCTCACCGACATTGTGCGGATTTGCGAAATGCTCCATGACCTTTGCACTATACATACTTGCCATTTTTACTGCTCTCCCTTCAGGCTGAACTGACGGGCCTTGTTCTGGCCCTGCAGCCACATACAACTCATTGCGCGGCGGCGGGGGATGACCTCCTCCAGCACGTCACACAGATACTCTGCTTCTTCCATGGTATTCTGCGGGCCAAACGTGAACCGCATGGAACCGTGGCCGATCTCTTCCGGCACACCGATGCTCAGCAGAACATGGCTGGGGTCCAGGCTGTCCGAGTTGCAGGCAGAACCGGTCGATGCACAGATGTTGTGCATATCCAGGTCCAGCAGAATGGTCTCGCCCTCCAGGCCGGGGAAGCTGATGTTCACGTTGCCGGGCAGGCGGTGCTCCAGACCGCCGTTCAGGCGGGCTTCGGGGATGTTCTTCAGGATGCGGTTGATGACGTAGTCCCGCAGCTGCTGCTCGTGGGCCATCCGCTCTTCCAGATTGGCCGTGGCCATCTCCAGCGCCTTGCCCATACCGGCGATGCCGGCGACGTTCTCAGTACCGGCGCGGTGGCGGGCCTCCTGGCTGCCGCCGTCAATGAGGTTCTGGGGCCAGACGCCCTTCTTGCAGTACAGTGCGCCCATGCCCTTGGGGCCGTTGAACTTGTGAGCGCTCATGGACAGCATATCCACGCCCAGCTCCTTGACGTCCACAGGGATGGCACCCACAGCCTGCACCGCATCGGTGTGCATCCAGACGCCGTGCTTGTGGGCGATCTCCGCGATCTCCTTGATGGGCTGGATGGTGCCGATCTCGTTGTTGGCCATCATGATGCTGACCAGCGCGGTATCGGGGCGGATCGCAGCCTCGACATCCTCCGGGCGGATGTAGCCCTCGGCGGTGGGTTTGATATAGGTGACTTCAAAGCCCATGCGCTCCAGAGAAGCCATGCTGTGCATGATGGCATGGTGCTCGAAGGCGCTGGTGATGAGGTGTTTTTTATTCTGGCGCGCCTTGGTGAAGGCGGTGCCCTTCACAGCCCAGTTGTCGGCCTCTGAGCCGCAGCCGGTGAAGAAGATCTCGGCCGGGGCAGCGTTGATGGCCTTGGCCACCTGTGCACGGCCGGTATCCACAAACTCTTTTGCTTCGTAGCCGACGCTGTAATGGCTGCTGGGGTTGCCGCAGGCGCCGCTCAGCGCCTTGGTCATCACAGCCAGCACTTCAGGAGCGCAGGCCGTGGTCGCAGCGTTGTCCAGATAGACAACTTTTTCAGAAATTTCCATAGGGATCCTGTCCTTTCCTTGGATAACATCGGGCCAGTTTTCGCCCGAATGAATACTTCGCTCTCTATTTATACCCTAGTATTCCCACTATGTCAATATGAATTGCAGAAATTCCGGATTTTTTTACAATTCAGCCTTTTCCTTTGCCGGTCAGCCTGCCCAGCAGCACCTTCCAGCGGGGATAGCCCCAGCGCTTGTCTTCCTCAAAATCATCTGCCAGCTTCCACGGAAATTTCGAGCCATCGAAGTAGAGGTTTCCGGCTTCGTCCACGCGGTCCAGTTTTTTGGGCAGATACGCCTCGTCGTAGTAGCTCTTCCGGCGGTCGGGCAGCACCCAGTGCAGGGTGCCGTCCTCGTCCATGCCGGACGCCCAGACGCCGAACACGAAGGTCGCAGCCTCGCCGTAGCAGTGCTGCTCAAAGCGGATGGCACCGTCGTAGTAGAATTTGATGACCTCCAGCGTACCGGACTCCTTTTTGCCGTCCCGCCCCAGCGTCGGGCGGTAGTCCTGCTGATACCGGCAGCCGCAGTGGCTGCCGGCAAAATCTCTCGCTGCAAAAGACATCGCAGCACATCCCCTTTCTCTCCGTTTCCTTCGTACAACCTCTCCGTCATTGCTTCGCAATTCCACCTCTCCTGGTAGGAGAGGCTCTGGCGGGGCGGAGCGGGCGCTTTTCTGGTACTCTTTTGGCGCGCAAAAGAGTACAGTTTTAGAAGTGTCCCTCAAAATCGCCTTCGATCTCATACGGCCAGCTCAGAATGCCGCCCAGATCGTAGAGGTTGGTGTAGCCGAGGCTGTCCAGCTTCTGCACGGCATCGGCGCTGCGGCGGCCGGTGCGGCAGTAGATCAGCCAGGGGGCATTCTTGTCGGGCAGGACCTCTGCCGCACGGCTCAGCACCTCGCCCAGCGGCAGGAGCTTTGCTCCCGGAATGTGCCCCACCGCAAACTCGTCCGGTTCCCGGACGTCCACCGCAGTCGCTTTGCCTGCATCCAGCAGGCGGATGGCTGCGGCCGGTTCGATCTTCTCTATCATAGGTTCATCTCCTGATCTCATACTTTCTCTATTATATGATACCAGACCTTTTTTGTTTCGACAAGAGAAAGCCGCGTTTTCACTTTTCAAAATCGGTTTGGCGTGTTATACTAAGAAAACGAACAAGGAGAGATCGCTATGAAGTTTTCGACAAAAAGCCGCTATGCGCTGCGGCTGATGGCTGAACTGGCCCGCTATGCGCCGGGCACCACCGTCCCGCTGAAGGAGATCAGCGAGCGCCAGAACCTCAGCCTGAAATATCTGGAACAGATCGTCACGCCGCTGGCACGGGTCGGCCTTGTCAAGAGCGAGCGCGGCAGCCAGGGCGGCTACCGCCTGACCAAGGCTCCCGCCGACTACACCGCCGGGGAGATCCTCCGCGCCATCGAGGGCAGCGTGGCCCCCATCCCCTGCCTGGGCAGCGAGACCAACGAGTGCCCCATGTCCGAGCAGTGCTTCACCCTGCCCTTCTGGAGCGGGCTGGACGATGTCATCAACCAGTATATCGACAGCGTAACGCTGGAACAGCTGGCCCGGAGCCTGCCCTCTGCCAGCGACGGCTGCTGCGGCTGCAATTCAAAAAATTGAAAAAATGTGCTTGACATTTTACGCTGAATCTTATATAATAATCAAGCATTCAGAAAATGCAGCACAGATCTAGGGGTATAGCTCAGTTGGTAGAGCAGCGGTCTCCAAAACCGCGTGCCGTGAGTTCGAGACTTACTACCCCTGCCACAAACGTCCGGAGCAATCGTTCCGGACGTTTTGTTTTTCCCATTTTCGGCCTGCGGGCGGCTTTTTCTCTTCTCCCGAAAAGTTTTTTGCGGTTTTTGTAGATTTCTGCTTGACAAGAAGTCATTCTTCGGGTATAATAAAGCACGTTCCGGCGGTGAACAGCCGCGAACTTGAGCGATCATGGCCCGGTAGCTCAGTTGGTTAGAGCACCAGCCTGTCACGCTGGGGGTCGTCGGTTCGAGCCCGATCCGGGTCGCCATTTGCTGCTATAGCTCAGTTGGTAGAGCGCATCCTTGGTAAGGATGAGGTCTCCAGTTCGAATCTGGATAGCAGCTCCACAGCGAAACCACTTGAATCCTTGGGATTCAGGTGGTTTTTTGTTTTCCACAGTTCATCAAAATGCCCAAAACACGGCGCTTCTTTCTCCATTCCGCTCATTGAAGTTTTCAACAGTTTGCGGTATAATTTGTTTAAGCAAATTGGTTATTTTCATAACGATTTCAGAGCAAAATGATTTGGAGGTAGATTCCTATGGCACGTTTTACTCTTCCCCGCGATCTGTACCACGGCAAGGGCGCGCTGGAAGCCCTGAAGTCCTTTACCGGCAAAAAGGCCATGATCTGTGTGGGCGGCGGCTCCATGAAGCGGTTCGGTTTCCTGGACCGTGCGGTCAGCTACCTGAAGGAAGCCGGCATGGAAGTCGAGCTGTTTGAAGGCATCGAGCCGGACCCCTCGGTCGAGACCGTCATGCGCGGTGCCGAGGCCATGCTGAAGTTCGAGCCGGACTGGATCATCGCCATGGGCGGCGGTTCCCCCATTGACGCCGCAAAGGCCATGTGGATCAAGTACGAGTACCCGGAGATCACCTTTGAGGAAATGTGCAAGGTCTTCGGCATCCCGCCGCTGCGCCGCAAGGCACACTTCTGCGCCATCTCTTCCACCTCCGGCACCGCCACCGAGGTGACCGCATTCTCCATCATCACCGATTACCAGAAGGGCATCAAGTACCCCATCGCCGACTTCGAGATCACCCCGGACGTCGCCATCGTCGATCCCGACCTGGCTGAGACCATGCCCAAGAAGCTGGTCGCACACACCGGCATGGACGCTATGACCCACGCGATTGAGGCTTATGTCTCCACCGCACACTGCGATTATACCGACCCGCTGGCCATCTTTGCCATCCGGATGATCCAGGGCGACCTGGTGGACAGCTACAACGGCGACATGGCCAAGCGTGATTCGATGCACAACGCACAGTGCCTGGCCGGCATGGCCTTCTCCAATGCGCTGCTGGGCATCGTCCACTCCATGGCCCACAAGACTGGCGCTGCCTTTGCAGACTACGGCGCACACATTATCCATGGTGCAGCCAACGCCATGTATCTGCCCAAGGTCATCGCGTTCAACGCCAAAGACCCCGAAGCCAAAAAGCGCTATGGCGTCATTGCCGACGAGATGAAGCTCGGCGGTGCCAATGACGACGAGAAGGTCCAGCTGCTCATCGCATACCTGCGCGGCATGAACGATGCGCTGAACATCCCCCACTGCATCCAGCACTACGGTCCGGATTCCTATCCCACTGAGCAGGGCTTCGTTCCGGAGGAAGTCTTCCTGGAGCGTCTGCCGGAGATCGCCAAAAACGCCATCGGCGACGCCTGCACCGGTTCCAATCCCCGCCAGCCCAGCCAGGAGGAGATGGAGAAGCTGCTCAAGTGCTGCTACTACGATACCGACGTTGATTTCTGATCCCGATCTTTTCTGAGATTCCTCTTTCCCATAAACGCAGAGCCGCAGACCCTCACCGGGCCTGCGGCTCTTGCGTTTATTGGTTGAAAGTTGTTTTTCTTTCTGTTATACTACCAAGTGAGAACGCTGTCCATATGGTAGGCGGTCAGCCCCTTCCGCTTTTTGCGGGGGAGGCGATTTTCTTATATGGTTTCCCCCGACGCTTTTGCGAAAGGGGGAATGGCCCATGACGCTGTCGGAAGTCTTACAGCTGCTCGCACTGCTTGGTGGTGCAGTTTATGTGACCTTTCAAATCAGTTGGACTATTTTTACACACCTGCATAAGAAATGACCGCCCGAAGCTCCTACACTCGGCGGTCATTCTTATGACTTCACGGAGGAGCTGACCGTTGCCGGACAGCGTTCTCTTTAGTTGTATTATATCATTCAACCATAAAAATTTCAACTACAAAACAAAAACACCCCAAAGCCAAACGGCTTCGAGGTGTCCTGAACTGGAGCTGCTATCCAGATTCGAACTGGAGACCTCATCCTTACCAAGGATGCGCTCTACCAACTGAGCTATAGCAGCACAATCACAGCTCAATTAGTTTATCATAAAACGCACCGCTTGGCAAGAGGTTTTTGCAAAAAAGCGCAAATTATTTTGTTTGTCCGCTGTCTTTGATATATTTCATCACACAGCACCCCATCACGATGACAGGGAGCACAACGTGCAGGCCGATATCTCCCCAATTCAAAGCGCTCTCAAACAACAGACCCACAAGCCATGCACCCAGCGTAAAGAGCGCTGCCCAACCGTAACTCATCCAAAGCACCTCCATTTGTCAGATGCAAAACGCGCCATACCAGATCAAAAACAGGGTCTGGCATGGCGCATTCATTTTTATTACTCGATCAGACCGTTCAGCAGCGCCAGGCACTTGCGGCTGTGCAGCTTGCGGATGGCCTTTGCCTCGATCTGGCGGACACGTTCACGGGTAACGCCGAAATCGCGGCCGACCTCTTCCAGCGTGCGGGGGCGGCCATCGTCCAGACCGAAGCGCAGACGGATGACCTTTTCCTCACGGGGGGTCAGGCTCTTGAGGGCCTGGTTGATCTGCTGGGCCACCATGGCGCGGTCGGCTGCCTTGCCGGGAGCTTCAGCGTTTTCGTCGGCGACGAAATCGCCCAGCGAGGAATCTTCCTCCTCACCGACGGGGCTTTCCAGGCTGGCCGGCTCCTGCGCCATGCGCTGGATCTCACGGACGCGCTCGACGCTCATATCCATGGCCTTTGCCAGCTCTTCCGGGGTGGGCTCGTGGCCGTTCTGGTAGACCAGCTGGTTGGTGGCCTGCCGCATCCGGTTGATGGTCTCCACCATGTGCACCGGGATGCGGATGGTGCGGGCCTGGTCTGCGATGGCGCGGGTGATGGCCTGACGGATCCACCAGGTGGCGTAGGTGGAGAAGCGGAAGCCGCGGTCGCAGTCGAACTTTTCAGCGGCCTTGATGAGGCCGATGTTGCCCTCCTGGATTAGGTCCAGGAATGCCAGATTGTGGCCCACATGCTTCTTGGCGATGGAAACGACCAGACGCAGGTTGGCTTCGCTCAGGCTGCGGCGGGCGTTCAGGCCGTCGCGGCGGGTCTTCAGCAGCTCCTGACGGCGCTCCTCGGTCAGAGGGCCGTTCTCGATCTCTTCCTCAGCCTTCTCTTCCGCTGCCTTTTCCTCGGCATCCTCGGTGGACTTCTCGCCGCCCTCGTCGTCCAGATCCTCGTTGTAGCTGCGGCTGTTCTCGTCCTCTTCGAACGAGAAGCGGGCGCTGTTCTTCTTGATGTACTCCGGCGCACCGTACTTGATGCGGTCTGCCTGAAGGATGTGTGCTGCTTCGGCACCGGCATGGATACGGCGGCTCAGCTCCACTTCCTGCTCTGCGCTCAGCAGCGGGATCTGACCGATCTGCTTGAGGTAGTTCTTCACGGGGTCGTCCAGCAGCTCATCCATCGCTGCCTTCAGGTCGGCCGGGTTCTCCTCGGCCTCCTCTTCCTCGTCAACGCCCAGGCCCAGCTCATCGCTGTTGGCCTCAGCGTTCTCCACCTCGGCAAGGATGCTGTCCACGTCCAGGCTGGCATCCTCTTCCGCCTCGTTGTCCAGAACTTTGATGCCGCGCTCCTCCAGCAGGGTGTAGAGGGTCTCCACATCCATCCGGCACTGCGAGGCCAGCGCTTTGGCCTCCTGTGCGCTCAGGGTGCCTTCGCCTTTCGTCAACAGTTCCTTCAAAGTCATGCCCATTTCGCTCTCTCCTTTTCACGCCGGACGTGGTTCCGCCCGGAAGTGACGTTGTATCATAGTTTTGTCCGCTGTCGGGCCGGTCAAATCACCAGGCCGCCGTTCACGCCGAACACCTGGCCGGTGATGTACCCGGCATCCTCTCCGGCGAGGAACACCAGCAGCTTTGCCACCTCATCCGCACTGCCCAGACGGCCCACCGGGGTCTCCTCGGCCAGCGCCGCCTTGTCCTCGGCGGTAAAGGCAGCCATCATATCGGTGTCGATGACACCCGGAGCCACACAGTTGACGGTGATGCCGCTGGGGCCCTCCTCTTTGGCTAGGGCCTTGGTGAGGCCGATGAGGCCCGCCTTGGCAGCGGAATAGTGGACCTCGCAGCTGCCGCCGGTCTGGCCCCACATGCTGCTGACCGTCAGGATGCGGCCCGCCTTGCGGCGGATCATCCCCGGCAGCGCCAGCTGGCACAGGTGGAACGCACCGGTCAGGTTCACGTCCAGCATATGCTGCCATTCGTCGGGGGTGATGTCGGTGAACAGCTTCTGCTGGGCGATGCCCGCATTGCTCACCAGCACATCTACCCGGCCCAGCGCCTGCTCCGCCGCATGGAACGCGACCTCGCAGCTGGCGCGGGATGCCACATCACACTGGATGGCGATGCAGCCGGGCAGCTCCTGTTCCAGAGCCGCCGCCGCGTCGGCGTTGGTGTGGTAGAACACCGCCACACGGTCGCCCGCCGCGTAAAACGCCCGCGCTGCCGCTGCACCGATGCCCCGGTCGCCGCCGGAGATCAGCACACACCGCCCGTTGGCAGGCCGGGGCGGTGCCTCCGGCTGCGGTTCGGGTGCTGCGGGCGCTTCCGGTTGCGGCATATCCGGCGCTGCCGCTTCTGCGGCTGGCTCCGGCCTGCGGTCCGGCAGCACGATGGTCGGTTCCTCATCGGCTGCGGATTCCCGCGTTTCAGCCGGGGCTTCCGGTCCGGCCTCTTCCGCCGCCTTGGGCAGCTCCACCGGTGCGGCGTCCTCGTCCTGCAGATTGAATGTCAGCTCAAATTCGTCATCGTACAAGAGTCAGCCCTCCTGTCGCTTGTTCTCTGCCCACGCAAAAATCCGCACAGGCAGGAGGAACTGCCGTTCCACGCTCCCCAGAACAGCGCTCTGCTCACTTCTTCCGGTCAAGTCCGGTCCTGCGGCGTGCCTGGGAACGATTGTGTGTGGTTTCGACAAGTTTCCATTGAATAATATAGCACAATTTCTCGAAAAAAGAAAGTGGGAACCGCAGACTTTTTCACGCAGTTCCCACTTTTTTCAGTTTTCACTTCGTCACAGGCGGTCTCCAGCGGGGTTTGCCGGCCCGCTCCTCCCGCAGCCGGAGGAAAAACGCCTGCAACAGCGCCTGTGCTTCCTCGGCCCGCAACCCGTTTTCCACCGCCGGGTGGTGATTGAACGGCAGGGCGAACAGATCGGTCACCGACCCGCAGCAGCCCGCTTTCGTGTCTGCCGCCCCGTAGACCACCCGCCGGATGCGGCTGTTGAGGATGGCCCCGCTGCACATGGGGCAGGGTTCCAGCGTCACGAACAGCTCACACTGCCACAGCCGCCAGCCGCCCAGCTTTTTGCAGGCCGCATCGATGGCCAGCAGCTCGGCATGGTGGAGGGCATTTTTCTCGGTCTCCCGCGTATTGTGGGCCGACGCGATGATCTCGCCGTCCTTCGCGATGACGGCCCCCACCGGTACTTCGCCCAGCGCAGCGGCCTGTTCGGCTTCGGCCAGCGCCGCGCCCATCAATTCATAATCGGTCATGGTGTTCCCCTTTCTGCCAGGCAGCGGGCCAGCACGGCCCCATTGTTCAGGATATGCAGCAGGATGCCGGGCAGAAGGCTTCTCGACCGGTCTGCCGCCCAGCCGAAGAGCAGCCCCATCCCCAGCGCGTACGTTTTGGCCCGCAGACTGCCGTGCAGCGCAGCAAACAGCACCGCCTGCCCCAGGATGGCCGCATTCCGCCCCAGCGGACGCAGCAGCCGCAGCGCGACCCCGCGAAAGACCAGTTCCTCCGCCACCGGCAGCACCAGACAGCTGCGCAGGAGGCCTGCCGCCCCCGCCGGGGCCGCAGCCGACGACGGAAACAGCAGTTCAGACCCCGCTGCCAGTGCAGCCCAGAGCAGCGCCGCCAGACCGAACGTTTTCCAGAACGCGGCCGGTTCCTGTTTTTCTTTCACGCACAGCCCTCCCATCGGCGGACATTGTACCACATCCGCCCCCATTTGCGCAAGCCGCGGAGCTGTTTTGCGAAAATGCGAAGAAATTTTTGCTCAAACAATTGACTTTTTCCCTCTGCATCTGGTATAATTCCCACGACTTTTCTGATGAATTGGTCGTTTTACGGCCACGACCCTCGGAGGTATTGTATTTATGATCCGTATTCTCACCGATTCTGCGTCCGACATCCTGCCCGCCGAAGCCGAGCAGCTGGGCGTGACCGTCATCCCCCTGAACGTCACGCTGGAGGACGGCACCGTCCTGCGGGATGGCGTGGACATGACCCCCTCCGCCTATTATGAGATCCTGGCCGGGTGCCGCAAGCTGCCCACCACCAGCCAGCCCAGCCCGGAACTGTTCGAGAACTTCTTCCTCGAAGCCGCTGCCGCCGGGGACGAGGTCATCGGCATCTTCCTGTCCCACGCACTGTCCGGCACCTACCAGTGCGCCAAGCTGGCCGCTGACATGGCCAATGTGGATAACGTCCTCTTTGTGGACAGCGGACACGTCTGCCTGAGCGAAGCCCTGCTCGTTCGCCTGGCCGTCCAGCTGCGGGATTCCGGCAAAACGGCCGGTCAGATCGCCGCCATTCTGGAACACGCCAAGGAGCACCTGCACCTCGTGGCCGCCATCGACGACCTGAAGTACCTGCGCAAGGGCGGCCGCCTGCCCGCTGCCGTAGCCGTTGCAGGCGGGATGCTGGGCATCAAGCCCATTATCACCATCCAGGACGGCAAGGTCGCTATGGCAGGCAAGGCCCGCGGCCTGCCCGGCGCCTATGTGGCCCTGTTCAAGAAGGTCGAGGAGCTGGGCGGCATCAATCCCGCCTTCCCGGCGCTGGCCGGTTACACCGTCTCCCCCCGTGAGGTGACGCCCATCCAGACCTACCTGCGCGACAACCTGCAGCAGGAAGACCTGCTGGTCCGCCAGATCGGCTGTGTCATCGGCACCCACGCCGGCCCCGGCGCTTTCGGCATCGCCTTCTTCGACAAGGCCCTGACGCTGGATCTGTAACCCCCAGACGCAAAAACGAGGAACTGTTTTGTGCAGTTCCTCGTTTTTTTGTTTACAGCACCGCGTCCGAAACGAGCTTGCCCAGCAGGAGCACCAGCACCACGAGCATCATGGGGCGGATGAACTTGGCGCCGTTCTTCAGGGCAAAATGCGACCCCAGCAGGTTGCCCACGATGCCGCTGACGGCGCAGGGGATGCCCACCGAGAAGACCACCAGCCCGTTCATCAGGTAGGTGACCAGGCTGGCGTAGTTGCTGGCAAGGTTGAGCACCTTGGCGTTTCCGCCTGCCGTGCGCAGGTCAAAGCCCATCAGGGTGGTAAAGGCGATGATGGCAAAGGTGCCGGTGCCGGGGCCGAAGATGCCATCGTACAGGCCGATGCCCAGACCGATGGCCAGAGCCAGCACGGCCTTTTTGGCCGTCAGGGTGCCGTCGTCGCGGTTCTCGTCCGGCAGGTTCCGCCGCCACAGGATGAGCACGGCCGCGATGGGCAGGATGACGAGCATCATGGCCTGCAGCGCCTCATCGCTGAGCAGCAGCACGATGTGGGAGCCAAGGGCACTGCCCACAAAGCTGCCTGCTGCTGCCAGCAGGCCCACTTTGATGTTCATGGCACCCTTTTGGAAAAACTGCGCCGTGGCAAAGGTGGTGCCGCAGGCGGCGCTGAATTTGTTGGTACCGTAGGTGTAGTGGGCCGGGAGCCCCGCAAACAGGTAGGCAGGCAGGCTGATGAGTCCGCCGCCGCCCGCTGCCGAGTCCACAAAGCCCGCAAAGCCGGTCATGCACATCAGGAAGACCAGCATCAGCGGGGAGATCGTTATACTTTCTGTCATGTTTCCCTCTATTTTTCACGTTGTTTTATATTTTTTCAGTTTTTCACGGCCGGTTCCTCCGGGAGGAGCCGACGGACCACTGCGAATGGGTCAGTCCAGATACAGTCTGCCCTCGCAGGCCAGGATCTGGTCCAGGATCATCCGGGAGACGCGGGCACCGTAGACCATGGAGGGGTGGTCGTTGTACTCGATGATATCATGGAAATCTTTGTTCATCAGCACGATGACATACTCGCCGTAAGGGGTGTGGACGATGCCGCCGTCGTTGCGGCAGGCGTTCATACTGCCGCTCTTGCTGGCCACCCAGATGCGTTCCGGTTCGCCTGTCTCCTCGCAGTCCAGATAGAACTGCGGGAAATCGTGGGTCAGCATAGTATTGTAGTGCTGCTGGCGGAAGATGGCCAGCATCTCCGCGCTGGCCTCTTTGCTGACGAGGGTGCCCTTTGCCACCTGCGCGAACAGCGCCGCGTAATCGCGGGGGGTGGTGGTGCCAAGGTCGCGGTAGCGGTCAAAGTGGAGCGGATTGTGCAGCACCGTGTGGGCAAAGCCCAGCTCCCGGATGCAGGCGTTGATCGTATCCAGCCCCAGATAGTCGATGATCATATTGGTGGCGATGTTGTCCGAGCAGATGATCATCATGGTGGCGGTATCCTTCACCTTGAGCGCCGCGCCCACGCCCAGCGCCCGCAGCATACCGGAGCCGTCCACGAACTGGCTCTCCTCGTAGGTGATGCGCTCGTCCAGGCTGGCCTTGCCCCGGCTGACCTGCAGATACAGCGCCGCCAGGATGAATGCCTTGATGGTCGAGGCCGTCTCGAATGCTTCATCGGCCCCGATCTCGACCGTGCGGCCCTGCAGGTCGTCCACAAAAACGCTCATCTTGCCCTGATAGGAGTACAGTTCGGCCGCGATCCGCTTTTCCAGCGTCATATTTTTATCCATTTCGGAATCTTTCCCTTTCTATTTACAGATTTTCCTCGAAGAAGCGCTGGGCATTGCGGAAGAAGATCTGCTCCACCTCGTCCTCGGTGAAGCCTTCCTTCCGCAGCGCGTCGGCCAGCAGCGGCAGTTTGGAGCAGTCGCCCATTTCCAGCTTGCCGCCGATGCCGTCAAAGTCGCTGCCCAGGCCGATGATTTCAATGCCGCCCACCTGCTTGAAATGGGCTGCGTGCCGGGCCATCAGGGCCGTGGTGCTGCGGCAGAGTTCCGGGCGCGGCTGATCATCCAGGAAGCCGGAGCAGTAGTTCAGGCCCACGAGACCGCCCTTTTCGGCCATGACGCGAATCATCTCGTCGGTCAGGTTGCGGCAGTGGGGTGCCAGAGCGCGGCAGTTGGAGTGGCTGGCCGCAAAGGGGCGAGTGCTGTGCTCCGCGATATCCCAGAACCCCCGGTCGGACAGGTGGCTCACGTCCACGATCATGTGCAGGCGCTCCATCTCGGCCAGAAATTCAAACCCGCGCTCCTTCAGGCCGGTCTCGGTGTTGGGCTTGCAGGGCCAGATGTCCCCGCCCCCGCCGGGCACCACATTGGGGCTGGCCAGCTCGTTTTCGTGGTTCCAGGTCAGGGTCATCATGCGGGCACCCAGCTCATACATCTGCCGCAGCACACCCAGGCTGCCCTTGCAGCAGCCGCCCTCCTCGATGGTCAGCATTCCGCTGATCTTTCCGGCCTGCGCGTTGCGGCGGATGTCCTCCGGGCGGTAGACCGGCGCGATCTGGTCGGAATACTTCGCCATGATCCGCTTGAACACATCCACCTCTTCCAGCGCCGTCACCAGCGGGTCTGCGCCGGGGGTCGGGTCG
This sequence comes from Faecalibacterium sp. Marseille-Q3530, assembly GCF_017377625.1. Classification (NCBI taxonomy): domain Bacteria; kingdom Bacillati; phylum Bacillota; class Clostridia; order Eubacteriales; family Oscillospiraceae; genus Faecalibacterium; species Faecalibacterium sp. Marseille-Q3530. The sequence continues at coordinate 178,540 of NZ_JAFREH010000003.1, forward strand.
CTCAGGTTCACAAAAGCGGCAAAGCATTGCAGCATGTAGTCGCCCTTGTGCAGCTTTTCCAGATCAATGTGCAGATCATTGGTTGCAAAGCTCTTGGCTTCGCCCCGCCGCTCGGCATAGCGCAGTTCGCTCAGGGTATCACAATGGAGATCAAAGACTTTCATAACATGTCGTCCTTTCTGCTATCGTTCCTTCGTACAACCTCTCCGTCATTGCTTCGCAATGCCGCCTCTCCTTGTAGGAGAGGCCTTGGCAGTCCGTGCAGCGTTCCCGGCCTTGCCCAAAGCGCCCCCCTTTCGGAGGAGCTGACAGGCGGAGCGAGACGGAGCGGGTTCAAAACAAACTTCCCACCGCATACAGGCTTTTCACCAGATCTTCCCGGTAGAGCGGGTCGTCCGGGTCCAGGCTGTTGAGCACCACGCCGCCGCTCCCTGCGGCACCGGTGGAGTGGATGTACCGCCCCTCGCCCAGATAGAGCGCGATGTGGCCGGGGAAGTAGAGCGCATCGCCGCGCTTGACCTGTTCCTTCGGGATCTCGTGCATGGGCCAGCCCTCCACGAGTCGGGCGTCCCGGTAGATGAGGACGCCGCACTGCATGTAGGCGCTGCTCACGAGGCCGGAGCAGTCGATGCCCCGGCCCGACTTGCCACCCCAGCGGTACTCTGTGCCCAGATACCGTTTGGCCTGCTCGGCCAGCGCATTCCGGAACGCTTCCTCGCTGCCGCCGTACCAGCGGTCAAGGGCACGGGGCACAAGCTCTTCGGGCCTGCACCCCTCGGCCAGCGCCAGTGCCTCGTCGAAGCGGCGGCCTGCCTGCTGGGTGAACACCGCCGTCATCGGCCAGCGCACCGGCTCCAGCGCCACAGCCCGGACATAGCCGGTCCGTCCATCCACGAGCCGGACCAGCGCCCAGCCGTCGTGGGGGGCCTCTTCGGGCAGGCGGCGCAGCAGCGCCCCGCGCTCCAGCTCCAGCAGCCGGACGCCCTGCACCTTGGGCAAGGTCAGCACATCGGTCGCGCGGCCCGCCATCACCCATTCGGCGGCAAGGTAGCTCCGCAGTTCCGCTTCCCCGCAGAACCGCAGCTCCGATGCGAACACATAGCCGTGATAGCCGTAAAAGCTGACCACTTCGGCCATCTCCTCCGGCAGCGGTACGCCCTCTGCCGTCACGCCGCCGGGGGCCGTGCGCACCTGGCAGACCTGCCCATACAGGCCCTCGTCCCCGATGGTGGAGACGACCCCCGCGTCGCTTTCCTTCGTCGTTTCGGTCAGGTCGTAAATGGTCACGACCGGCCGTGCAAAAATCGCAAAGTTCATGGTTCCGGCACCTCCAACAATTCCAGCAGCTCTTCCGGCTTCATCGACAGGATCGCGCCGTCGGCGCTGCCCGTCACCGTGTCGGCCAGCGACTGCTTGGCCTGCTGCAATGCAACGATCTTTTCTTCGATGGTATCCTGTGCAATGAGCTTGTACACCTGCACCGGGTTCTGCTGGCCGATGCGATAGGCACGGTCGGTGGCCTGGTTCTGCGCTGCCACGTTCCACCATGGGTCGTAGTGGATGACGATGTCGGCGGCGGTCAGGTTCAGGCCGGTGCCGCCCGCCCGCAGCGAGATGAGGAAAACGCTCACCTCGCCCCCGTTGAACCGCCGCACCAGCTCGGCGCGGACCGGCTTCGGGGTCGAGCCCTGCAGCGTGAAGTGGCTGATGCCTGCTTCATCCAGACGTTTGGCCAGCAGATCCAGCATGGAGGTGAACTGGCTGAACAGCAGGATGCGGTGCCCGCCCTCCACGGCGGAGGTCACCAGCTCGGTGCAGGCGTCCAGCTTGGCGCTGCCGCCCGCCCAGTTGTCGGCGATGAGGTGCGGGTCGCAGCAGATCTCCCGCAGCCGCATCAGCACGGCAAACACGGCCATCTTGTCTTCGGGTTTGGCCGCCTTGAGCTTTTCGCGGGCATCTAGCACTGCCGCCAGATAGAGCTTGCGCTGTTCTTCTTCCAGCTCGATGCGGTAGATGTTCTCGGTCTTGGGCGGCAGCTCCTTCAGCACCTCCGCCTTCATGCGGCGGAGGATGAACGGCCCGGTCAGCTGGTTCAGCCGCCGCACCGCCGTCGGGTCATTCTCCTGCACGATGGGCTTTTCGAACCGGGTGCAGAAGCTCTTGTAGGGCGGCAGATAACCCGGCATCAGGAAGGAGAAGATGCTCCACAGCTCACCCAGCCGGTTTTCCACCGGCGTACCGGTCAGCGCAAAGCGCACCCGGCTGTTCACCCGGCACACGGCCTTGTATTTCTGGGTGGTATGGTTCTTGATGGCCTGCGCCTCATCCAGGATGCAGGCATAGAATTTCCGGTCTGCATACAGCGCCTCGTCGCGGCGGAGCAGGTCGTAGCTCGTCACCACAAGGTCTGCCCCCTCCCACTGTTCGGCCAGGGCCGCGCGGTGGGCTGCGCCGCCGTCCACAACGATGCAGCGCAGCTCCGGCGTGAACTTCTGGCACTCTTCGGCCCAGTTCAGCACCAGCGACGCCGGGCAGACGATGAGGCTAGGGAGGGCCTCCTCCCCCAGCTCCTTGATGGAGAGCAGGTAGCTCAGCACCTGCACCGTTTTGCCCAGACCCATATCATCGGCCAGGATGCCGCCCATGCCATATCCATCCAGCGTCCGCAGCCAGCGGTAGCCATCGCGCTGGTACTTTCGCAATACTTTTTGTAGGGAAGCAGGCGGCGTATACTCGCTGTCCTTTACCGCATGGAAGCTGCGGCTGATCCGACGGAACGCATCGTCGCGGTTGAAGTGGATCCCGCTCTGCCCCGACAGCGCCCGGTCCAGACTCGGTGCCCGGTAAAGAGGCAGTTCCGCGTGGTTCTTGCTCAGCTTGACCCCGGAGAGCTCCAACGTCTCGTTCAGCTCGTCCAGCCCTTCGAACTCCTCGTCCAGCTTGAGCAGGCGGCCATCCCGCAGGCGGTGGTAGCGTTTTTTCTGGTGGAGCGACTTCAGCAGGGCCTTCAGCTCCCCCACCGGGAACGCATCGGTGTCCACTTCCAGGTCGAGGACGCTTCCATGCACCGACACCCCCACCGAGATCTTCGGCGGCGGGGCCTGCAGATTGCGGAACGCATCGGTCAGGTAGACTTCGCCCTCGTTCATCAGAACCGGGACGCCCTCGTCCAGAAAGCGGTAGACTGCTTCCTCCTCGGATGCGCTGTACTGCATCGGCCCCGCGCTCGGCTGCAAATACCGGCCCAGCAGGCGGGCAGCGCGGTCCTCAGTGCGGGCATCCCGCAGCAGGCCCTGCGGCGGCGGAGCAAAGGGCGTCACGCGGTCCTCGCCGTACAAAAATTCCAGATGGGCGCTCACGGTCCCCATCTGCGGCGCATCCAGATAGAACTGCGTCACCGGCGCCAGCGGGATCTGGTTCAGCAGCAGCCGTTCCGGGTCTTCGATGGTCACATAGCGGCCCAGTTCCGGCAGCACATAGCTGCAAAAAGCCGTGGCGTCCCCGCTCGTAAAGAACAGATTTCTTCCGCTCAGTCCCCGGAACGCAGGCAGCATCCGGGCGGTGGCTGCACGATCCAGCCGCCAGATGGTATCCTCGCTGTAAAGGTAATCAAAATCCAGCCCTTTGATCGAACCCAGCGACGGCCGCACGTTGATCTGCACACCGCCGCGCCGCCGTTCCACCTGGATCGTCAGGGAGGGGATGCCTTCCTTTAAGGCATAGCCGCCCAGCTCGTGCCGGTCGGCATACAGGTTCACAAGGGCGTCGAAGGTCTCTCCCGTCAGTGTGATGCCGCCGGCCGGGCCGGTCTCCGCGTAGCGGCTCGTGGTATAGCCCCGCGTTTCCAGCTGCTGCCGGTTGATGATCTCCCGCCGCAGCAGGTTCAGCAGCTGCCGGGCCTCCGGCGTAAAGGCATCCCACCGGTGCTGGAACGCCAGCGATTTTCCGTAGCTGACAACCTGGTTGTTTTCAATATGCGACAGCAGTTCCTCCAGGCTCTTGACCACATAGGACCGTCCGCCGTCCGAGATGCGGAGCCGCAGCCAGGGTGTGCCGCCCTGCAGCACGGTCAGTTCCGGTTCCAGCTCCACAAAGCCGGTGCGCTGGGGCAGGATGTTGTCCTCCACTTCGGAGAGCTCCCCTTCCCGATAGGTGCGCAGCAGGGCGCGGGCCTCCGGGTCCGATTCCGGCTCTTCGCCCCGCCATTTCCGCCCGAACAGCATTTGCAACCCGGAGGCATAGCTGTCCTTCCGGGCTGGTTCCGGCTCTTCGGGCAGGTTGGCCGTGCCCCGCACGACGCCGGGGATCGCGGTGAGGCCGATCTTAGAAGAACACGATTTCTGCGTCTGCGCCGTTTCTTTTTGGTCATACAGCAGAAGCGCGCCGATATGTTTGCAGAACAGACCGTTGCCATTGTCATTATAGGAGCAGGTGCAGCTCGCGCTGACAAAGCTGCCGTTCTGGCGCAGCCATGCCTCCGTCTCATACAGATTGTCTCCGCTGCCCTCCACCTCTGCGCTCAGATGCCGGACCCCATTCTCTTCGGTCTTGCATTCATACGATTCGATGAGTTTCACATATTTTTTTGCCCGCGCAAAGATCGCGCTGCCCAGCAGATACTGGATCTCTTCCATATCCATCCCGGTTTCCCTCCCCCTGCGAGCTCTATTGGTTAAGCATACCGCACCGGTGGGCCAGATGCAAGGCTTTTGCATAAAAAATCCGCCGCCTCTTGAAGAAGAGACAGCGGAAATCGCTCGGCATTCATTCTTTTTCCAGGAAATAGCACACCAGGTCAGTCGGGCCGCGTTCGGCATGGCGCATCGCTTTGTGCTTCACACCCTCATAGACGAACCCCAGCTGTTTCAGCAGCGCACCGGACGCCGTATTATAAGCATAGTGTCCTCCAGTGAACAGCACGGTATCCGTCTGTTCAAAATAGGTCCGCACCACCGCGGCCAATGCTTCACGTGCGTATCCCTTCCGGCGGGCATCCGGTACCACTTCAATGCCCAGGTCCCAGCCCGGAACAGCCCGTCCGGCGTCCATCATCGAAATCACTGCAACGACCCGCCCGGTCTTCTTTTCCACCACACTGTATCGGGTCTGCCCCGCAAATTTCTGCATCAAGCGGCCATATTCCTCATCCATCGCATCAAAGGCATGGTATCCTCCGCAGTCCAGCGTGGTCTGCTCGTCCGAAAAAATTGCAAATACATCTTCGGCATCCTCTACCGCAAACTGCCGGAGCAGCAAGCGAGGTGTTTCAATAGGTAAAATGTCCATTTATTCCTCCCAATAGACCTTATAAATATGCGCAAACTGACTGGGAGCACTCAGCAGAGCCGTGCCATCCGAAAGCACGGTCAGCGTATCGCCTGCCGAAAGCGCCTTGACGTCCACCTGCTCTTCGTCCCGCGTCCGCAGCTTTTCTGAGATGCCGTGGATCACATACTCTTTTCCCTCTGCATCCGAAGCCGTCAGCTGGTCGTTTGCCGCATCCAGTGCCGTGATAGTCACAGTGGTCTGTACGCTGTCCGAGGCCAGGATCGCTTCGATCTTCTGGTAAGCGGCCGTTCCACCTGGAAAAACATAGGCCTTTTTCCCGTTCACGAGGCAGATCCGGCGGTCGGGATAGAACGCCAGCCAGAGTTTTACCTCTTCCTCCGTTCCGAATTGCAGGATCACATCCTGGGTACCCGCATCAAATGTATCCTGGTTGATGCAGGGCAGATAGACCAGGCTGTTCAGATAGTGTCCCAGCGCACCATACAGCTCGGTCAGACGGTCGGTCTGGAAATCGTTCAGCTCTGCATCCCCCAGGAACGCGTCCAGACGCAGTTCTGCCACTGCGAGCAGCTCACTATCCCGGATGGGCTTCGTGATCTTTTGATTCCGGTAAACGGCCAGCGAGCCGAATGCAGCCGCCAGAAACAGCACGACCCCGGCCGCAGCCAGAATCCGCTTTTTCTTTTTCGTCACCTTCGCGGCGGCAAGAAAGCCCACAAAACACACGGCAAAGGGCAGCAGACACATGACCCAATCCATTTCCGGTACCTCCCTTACAGTCGTTTCTTTCATTCTACCAGAGCGGGTCCCAACGTGCAACAAAAAACGCCCTAAGATTTCTCTTAGAGCGTTTCGATCAAGTCGGCGACTACCTATTTTCACAAGCCGTTTCCAGCTAACTATCTTGGGCACGAGTGAGCTTAACTACTGTGTTCGGAATGGGAACAGGTGGGACCTCACCGTCATCGTCACCGACCATATGACTGAATCAGTATAACATACAGTCTACTGTTTGTCCAGTGTTTTTAGAAGGACGTGCCTTCAAAACTGAATAATCACTGCTAACATTTTTTCGTTGACTCTTTGAGTCTCAAGCGAATTGTGGTCAAGCCCTCGATCTATTAGTACAC